>CANKGM010000184.1 GCA_947481355.1 Chitinophagaceae bacterium | reverse complement strand
TGACAGATCATTCATAAGAATGGCAAATTAAGGAAATTTGATTAGAGGGGAGAGGCAAGAGGATAGAGGCAATAGTAAATACAAAAAGGCACAGAGGCACAAAGAGGCAATAGGCAAGAGGATAGAGGCAATAGTAAATACAAAAAGGCACAAGGGCACAAAGGAAAAGCTTCAAGCGTAAAGCGTATAGCGTATAGCGTTCAGCGTAAAGCGTTAACCAGGCAAAAGACAATAAGATGAATATAGTTTTAAACATTTGTTTAATTTTAAACACTTGTTTAACTTCGCCGACAATGGATACAAAAGAGCATATCATGCAGGTAGGAATGCAGCTTTTTGCTGAAAAGGGGTATGAAACGACAACAATCCGTGATATCGCTTCTAAGGCAAAAGTGAATCTTGCATTAATTAGCTATCACTTCGGATCTAAAGAAGGTCTATTAAAGAATATATTTCAACAAAGAGCACTTAATCTTCAATTCCAAATCTGGGAAATATCAAATGACAAATCATTAAATGAACTTCAAAAAGTTCATTTAATGATTGACTATTATATCGATAAAATTTTCACCAATCATCAATTCCATAGGGTTATGATGCGCGAACTCTTCTCATCTCAAAGTGAAGAAGTGCACAGCGATACCATTGATATATTTACAGAAAATGCAAAAATTGTCATTTCAATCATCGAAAAAGGGATAAAGAAAAAGGTATTTCGAAATATAGATCCCGAATTATGTTTTGCAAGCATCATCGGAACAATTCACCATCTAATGCACTCAACGATATTAAGAAAAAGAATTTTTGGAGGAAAAGAAAAAAAAGATCCTATTCTAGAACCTTCTTTTAAAAAACGTGTTACTAAACATATTCAGCAAATGATTGAACATCATCTAATTGCTGAAAAAAACAACAATAATTAAAATGGAAGCAGCAAAGAAAAAATCCCCAGTAAAAAAAGTAGTACTCATCACTGTATTGCTAGTAGCAGGTTTTTTTGGATTCAAAAAAATATACTTCTCAGTAACCCATGAGTCGACCGACAATGCCCAGATCGAAACTCAGATAATACCTGTTTTACCTAGGGTATCAGGCTATGTAAAAGAAATCGAATTGAAGGACTTCGATTCGGTAAAGCAAGGTCAACTTCTAGTAGAATTAGATGATGCAGAACTTCAAGCTCAAATGATTGAAGCTGAAGCAGACCTTCAACAAGCAAAAACTGAGATTGTAAATGCTGAGGCATCTTTACAAAATGCTTTATCAACACTTTCTGTCAACAAAGGAAATGTGACGCTCAATGAAATGAGAAAAAACAAAGCTACTGAAGATCTACAACGTGATCAACGATTGCTTAACGATGGAGCCATCACCAGAAAGCAAGTTGATGACAGCAAATTCTTAGTTGAATCAACACAACAACAACTTAACATCAGTAAAAATGAATTCACTGCTGCGCAAAGTAGAATAGCTATTCTAAAAGCAAATGTTCAAAGAGCAAATGATGCTGTTAAAATTAAAGAAGCAAAAATTGGACAACTACAACTGAAACTTTCTTATACCAAGATTTATGCTCCACTTTCCGGAAAAATTGGAAAGAAGAATATCTCTCAAGGTCAATTTGTTCAAGCAGGTACACCCCTATTTTCCATTGTAAACGACAGCACATTTTGGGTTATAGCAAACTTCAAAGAAAGTCAACTGCAAAGCTTGACACCAGGAAAAAAAGTAAGCGTGCGTATTGATGCATATGACGATTTGAAAATAACAGGGACTATAGCAAGCCTAAGTGAAGCAACAGGTGCAAAATTTGCATTACTCCCTCCAGATAATTCAAGTGGAAATTTTGTTAAAGTAACTCAACGTATTCCAATTAAAATATGGATTGATGATGTTCAGAAATACCACGACCTCCTCAGGGCAGGTATGAGTGTGTTCATCGTTGCCGAAAAAAAATAAGATGAGCAAACCAAAAGGTTTCGCAAGAACGATAATCGTTATCACTGTTATTGCAGCTGCTATCATGGAGCTCATAGACACATCTATTGTGAATGTGGCATTAAGTGATATGTCCGGTAGCCTTGGCGTGAATATCGAAGATGTAAGCTGGGTAATAACCTCTTATGCTATAGCCAACGTAATCATCATACCCTTAACAGGATTTCTTGGTGAATACTTTGGAAGAAAAAACTACTATGTCGCCTCCATGATCCTATTCACTGCAGCATCTTATATGTGCGGACAATCAGATTCGCTGATTGAATTGATAATATGGAGGTTCATTCAAGGAGTTGGAGGAGGTGCGTTGCTTTCAACATCACAAGCAATTTTATTTGATGCCTTTGAGCCAAAAGACAGACCAATGGCAGCAGGTTTATTTGGTATGGGTATAGTTCTTGGTCCTACACTAGGACCCACCGTTGGAGGATACATAATTGAACATTTTAATTGGCCGTTGATATTCATGATTAACATTCCAATTGGATTCATTGCTACTATCCTTTCCATCACGTTCATTGCTAAAAAAGAAGATGAAGGAACAAAAAAAGATCAAATAAAAATTGACTATATCGGCATTCTATTGCTCATGGCAGGTATCAGCTGTTTGCAATATGTTTTAGAAAGAGGAGAGTCTGAAGATTGGTTCAGTAGTGATACTATACTTTATGCGAGCATTGTTGCCGGAGTTGGTCTGATCAGCTTCATCATTTATGAATTAAGCATAGATCAACCAGCAGTTAATTTGAGAGTGCTTGGAAATAGGAACCTCGCATTTACAACCATATTTACCTTTGTTGCCGGTTTCGGATTATTCACCTCTGTATTTATATACCCAGTACTTGCTCAACGTGTACTTGGCTTTACAGCCTTTGAAACGGGAATAAGTTTACTTGCACCAACATTAGCCGGTGTAATCATGATGCCCATTATCGGAAAGTTAATGAGCAAAGGGGTAACCCCTATCCCTTTTGTTATAGTAGGGTTTTCGCTTTTTACAGTATACGCATTCATGAGTGCAGGTGTTAGCCCTGATGTTGGAAAAGGAGATTTCTTCTACCCTCTATTGATTAGAGCATTTGGTATATCCATGTCGCAGCTTCCATTGATTAGTCAGGCAGTTGTGGGTCTTCAACCGAAAGACTATGCGTCAGGAATTTCATTAAATAACATGATCCGACAACTTGGAGGTGCATTTGGAATCGCTATTGCAAATAATTATGTAGCAGCACGATTCGCATTACACAGAACAGCATTAGTATCAAATTTACAAGTGGGAAGTGGCCCAGTTACTGAAAGAGTTCAACAATTATCGAGTAGTCTTATTGCTAAAACAGGTGATGCATCAACCGCTACACAAAAAGCATATAGCATTATTAGTTTATCCGTGGATAAACAAGCAAACTATTTATCATACCTAGATTCCTTTAGATTGATAGGTATATTCTTCCTTATTGTAATACCCTTTGTGGTATTCTTAAGAGTAAAGAAAAATAGCGCTGAAGATCAAAAAGCAATCTTAAAAGCAAGTTCAGAAGCACATTAATATCAAATCATTGAACATGAAATATTATTTTATTAAAAACATGGTACACATATTAAAAATAACAGTGATTGTATTAATTACAACACTTATATCTTCTTCTGTTTTTTGTCAAACTGATCAAAAAACAGAACTCAATTCAATCGTGAATAGTTCTTTTACCCATTTTCCAAAATTAAAAGAAGCAGACAATAGCATTGCTATTGCCAACGAAAAAATAAAAATGGTTGAACTCAACAAGCAACCAGAAATAACGGGAGATGCTAGTTACGCCTACATCAAACCAAAAATAGAATTACCAATCAATGGAGATAAATTCCAGTTTGCTCCTGTAAATAACTTCAATGCAGGATTCAATGGCACATATACCCTATTGGATTTTGGTCGAATTAAAGCATCCATTATACAAGCTAAGAATGAACTTACATTTTCACAACACAACAAAGAGAATATACAGCATCAAATTGCATACCAAATAGCATCAGTCTATTATTATATAGTGTATTTGAAAAAGGCAATCAGCATTCAAGATATAATACTACATACCCTAGCAGAAAGTAGGGCAATCACTGAAAGCCAATTCAAAAATGGAACTGCATTAGAAATAGAACTACTCAGCATTCTTTCAAATATAGATGCTGAAGAAAATAAAAAAACAGAATTAACGGCGCTGCTACACAAACAAGAAATCTTATTGGAGTATGCAAGCGGAATTTCAACAACCCTAGGAAATGAATTTGACTTGAATATCATTTCTCAAACCACATCGACAAATGTGGAGCTAAGTCCGGAAGTGATAATGCTACAAGATAAACTTCAACAAGCTAAGCAGGATGTCTCCATTAGTCAACTAAAGAATAAACCGCAACTTGGACTCAGAGCAAGCATGGGTACTCGCAATGGATATATTCCAAACATCGGAGATATGCGGTTTAACTATCTTGGCGGAGTAAATTTTTCTATACCAATTTATAATGGCGGTAAATTAAAACAACAAATAAAAGTACAAGAGAAAATTGCAGACCAACAATCACTTGCTATAGAATCAATGCAGAGCATCATTCAAAAAGATATAAAACAAACGCTAGCAGACCTCAGTTCTGCCGAGAGTAGATTAAAAAGATCAGAGAGTCAAATTGATTTGGCAAAAGCTGCTGCTCTTATGGCTCAAAACAAACTTAAACACGGAACTGGAACACATTTAGAAGTAACTGCAGCAAATTCGACCCTTCAAAAAGCCCTACTCAATCAACTCCAGATGCAATATCAAATTTGCAGCTCAAAACTTGAATATGGTCGATTAACAGGCATAAAGTTTTGGTAAGCGAGCTAAACTTTAAGGTTTAATGTTTAAATTGTAGCATCAATTTTGCT
>CANKGM010000183.1 GCA_947481355.1 Chitinophagaceae bacterium | reverse complement strand
GCATTAATGAGAGAAAAACAAATTAAAAATTGGAAGAATCGATCTCTGATTGAAAACTTAATTACTATTCAAAGAAATAGAGGGTAAAATTGGATATTTCCTTATTTTTGCAGTCCTGTATAAGAATAGTAATATTCTTAGGGCCTATAGCTCAGTTGGTTAGAGCACCTGACTCATAATCAGGTGGTCCCTGGTTCAAGCCCAGGTGGGCCCACTTAAAAAAACCACTTATGATTTGTTTCATAGGTGGTTTTTTATTTCGAGCAAGGTTTTGACACAAATTCATAAAGATCATCCTTCAAGACAGGTGAAAATTTACAGTAGAAGGCATAAACCCTTTTTTGGCCAAATTGCTCATAATTTTTGACATTCTAGATTTAAAACTAAATGGTGTTCATGGATAAAATGATAAAGAAAATCGTTTCTTTATCATTCCTCCTCAGATTTATATTACTAAATTTTAATCAAAAGGAAAAACATGAATTGCAAAACCACACATCAATTTAAATGACACCTAAAGGATATCGAAAACTAATGTTTTTAAATCTCAGCTTTCTTTTGGTATGGCTGATTTTTGCTCAGAGCTGTATGAAGATGAGAATTAGCGATGGTAAAGCAAAAAAAGAATTTGCTGAAAAGGGCGTTAATTTATTTACCGAAACCTTTCAGGTAAATGGCTACCCAATTCATTATGCAAAAACCGGTAACGATAGTTTGCCAACTTTGTTTTTTGTACATGGCTCACCAGGTAGTTGGGATGCTTTTAGTGTGTATATGAAGGATAAAGATTTGTTAGCTAAATATCGTATGATTGCAATTGATAGACCTGGGTTTGGTTATAGTAGTTTTGGTGATTCAAAAAATCTAGCAGAGCAATCAAGAATCATCAGTCTTTTTTTAGACCATATCACTAATGGTAAACCCATGCATATCATCGGGCATTCTTTGGGTGGACCGCTTACAGTTAAACTTACAGCAGACAACAAAAATGTTTTTGCAACTATGGTTTTGCTTGCAGCCTCTGTAGACCCTTCAGAGGAACCTGCAGAAAAGTGGAGAGGTTTTTTATTTAGCACACCTATTCAATATTTATTACCAGGAGCCTTTAGGCAAAGCAATAATGAAATTTGGATGGCAAAAAAAGAACTAGACTCATTGGCAAAACAGTTTGCTTCCATCACCTGTGATGTATGGATAGTTCATGGCGATGCGGATACATTTGTACCTGTTGGTAATGCTGCGTATGCTAAAAAAATGCTTGTGAATGCAAAGTCAGTTCAAACAAAAATACTTTCTGGAGCACCACATTTTATTCCCTGGGCTCCCTGGTATACTTACATCAAGGAAATTTTATTACAAATAAAATAGAACAGTACATTTGGATTTCAATTATCTGAATAATTATATTAGCCCAAATATATATTTAGGTGTCTGATAATTTTTAAATATGGATGAAGCTTATTCTTTATGAGTAATTCTAAAGCTTTTTCAACGTCTTGATTTAGAAAAAAATATGGTCCCGATAATATCCCGCAACTACATTGCAGCTAATATAATTATTTGCTAATCTATTTGAAAATGCTGCAGCTTAACCAACAGCTTATAAATTAGAATTCATTTTATCAATTACGTTTTTTGGAGTTTTTGAATTCGACAATTTCACTATAAGAGCCTTCTTTTGTATGTCACTTATATTTTCACTTTAATTATTTGAGCCTTTATTATCGCATCTACATAATCCTAATAGTTGATTTTATTAAAATGAATTTCCAAATCATGCTTATTTGCGAAACTTTCAGCATTTAATCTTTTTATTAATTTTTGGCTAACTCTTTTATCTAGATGGTTAATCTAATCTTTCATTTCTTTTTTCATGAAAATTATTTTTTGAATAAAGATAAAAGTAAACTCATTTGTGATCTTCCTAATTTCCTCTCCAGACCTGATTATGTTTTTGAAATTTTAGTTTGAAGGGTAAAAAATTGATTCGCACTAAATATCCTCAAGGCTCTTTTCCATGAGAATGAAAAACCATTTAAGCACCAACACCAGCATAAGGAATTCCGGTTAAGCGATGCATATCATAAATGAAAGTTGCAAGGTCATGTTGATTGAACTGATTGATATGATGATAGCCACAAGAACGTGCAATGACTTTGATGAGCTCATTACTGGCATCCAGAAAACGATGGAGCTGATGGGCAGAAGCTTCTATCACCAGTCGACTTCTCAGGCTCTCTTTCTGTGTAGCAATGCCAACAGGACAATGATTGGAACCGCAAGCACGCATCCCTATGCATCCAATTGCCTGTAATGCAGAGTTGGAAACCGCAATGGCATCAGCACCCATCATTAGCGCTTTTGCAAAATCTGCTGGCACCCTGAGACCGCCTGTAATCACCAGCGAAACATGCTTTGCACCTGATTGGTCAAGGTGCTTTCTTGCTCTGGCAAGTGCCGGAATTGTAGGCACATTAATGTTATCCCTCAAAATAGTTGGTGCAGAGCCAGTACCTCCACCCCTGCCATCGAGAATGATATAATCTGCACCTGCTGCAATTGCGAAATCAATATCAGCTTCTATATGACTTGCTGCTATTTTGAAACCCACCGGGATACCACCTGCTATATCCCTGACTTGTGAAGCAAAGTCTGCAAAGTCTGCCGCTGTTTTAAGGTCGGTAAAGGTTGCAGGTGATATGGCCGCTTCACCTGGTTTTAATCCCCTTACAACTCCAATCTCCTCTGTAACCTTGCTAGCAGGAAGATGCCCCCCTGTTCCCGTTTTCGCGCCCTGTCCACCTTTAAAATGAAATGCCTGTGCTTTTTTTACTTTGTCCCAGGAAAACCCAAATTTTCCTGAAGCATACTCATAAAAGTAGCGTCTATTTTGCGCCTGTTCATCAGGTAACATACCCCCTTCTCCACTGCAGATGCCAGTTCCACTCATTTCAGCACCTATTGCCAATGCTATTTTGGCTTCTTTTGAAAGCGACCCAAAACTCATGTCAGATACAAAAATTGGGATATCCAGATGAAGGGGTTTTGCTGCGGATGGGCCAATGATAACCTTGGTATCCACCTCCTCATGATCCAGCAATGGCTTGGATGCTAATTGTGCCGGAAGGAACTGAATATCATCCCAGGATGGTAGGTTAACCCTTGAAACACCCATGGATGCAGACGGACCGTGATGCCCGGTATTTTTCAACCCATTACGGGCAAGTTCTCTTATATACAATGTGTGCGGCTCATCAACTTCCGGATGGGTATCTGCATAAGCGCCAAGATATTGCTCACGCTGAAAAGGTTGAGGATGAACTTTTTCATAAGCTTCAATTTCATCCTGATCAACCATAACTGAATCATCTTCAATGATTACAACAAATTTTTGCAACACCTCATGGTTGTTATATTCACTCACCCCTGTATCTATACGATAATCCCAGCCATGTAATCCACAAATCAGATTTTGTCCATCTACATACCCATCTGCCATCAGTGCACCACGGTGCAAGCACCTCCCGTAAAGAACGGAATACTGATCATCAAATCGTACAACAACCAGGTCAATATTTTTTACCAGACGGTGTACAGGTTTGCGGTCTTCAAAATCAGTGCAGGCTCCGAGTGAAATCAAATGCATAAAGCAATTAAAGTTTAAAAAGTAAAGTACAGAAATATCTCTAAATTGTGCAAAATTGATACAGGATGTCTGATTTACTGGCTATTTATGCCGTTGCAGGACTCATTTTCTCCTGTTGGTTTTCATGGATAAAACTTAGAAAATCAGATCCAATGGCTAGGCATGCATCTGTTGGATTCAGGATCATCACCATGCCGGCAGCCATATTATTATGGCCACTCTTTCTGATCAAAATCATTCATTCACATGAATAAATCACTGCGTAAAAGTCATCTTGCAATCTGGATATTATTATTGATTATCCTGCTGACTGGAGTTATCTGCATATCATTCAATTAATTTCACCAACATGGGGCATGATTATCAAGCGATTTCCTGGAACAGGTTTAAAAAAAAGTACGACCTGCTACTTTGGACTTTTAACCTGACTTATTTGGTCCTTTTTATCACTTTAAACATAATCCTTTTTCCACAACATAATTTCAACACCATCCTGATCAGGGCATTGGGAACACTGTCCATTTTGCTGCTTCATTTTATCTTGATCATTGGTCCAGCTTCCCGTTTTATTCCCAAACTGATGCCGCTATTATACAACCGAAGACATGTAGGCGTTTCGACATTTCTGGTTGCTGCCGCGCATGGCATACTCAGCTTGATCTGGTTTCACGGTGGAAGCAATGTCCCGATACTTGACTCTCTGTTTACCAGCAATCTGCATTATGACTCACTGCAATTTTTCCCTTTTCAGACTTTGGGTTTCTTTGCGCTGCTGATACTGGCAGCGATGGCGTTTACCAGCCATGATGTCTGGCTGAATGTATTGTCCCCTGCCACCTGGAAAGTATTGCACATGCTGGTTTATGTTGCATATACGCTGGTGATAGCACATGTTGCGCTTGGTGTACTGCAGCTGGAAGACAACCCAATCCTGGTTAGCCTGCTTTACACTGGATGTTTGACCATTACATCACTGCACCTCATGGCTGCATGGAAAGAGAAGGTGGAAGCCAAAACAGTTGTAGATGAGTGGATTTATGTTGGCAACCTTCAGGACATGGAAAATAATAGGGCAAAGATTGTTGAAGGAAGAGATGAACGGATTGCTATATTTCTTTATGACAATAAGCTGAGCGCTGTAAGCAATGTCTGCAAGCATCAGTTGGGACCAATTGGTGAAGGAAAGATTGTTGATGGTTGTATTACCTGTCCCTGGCACGGCTACCAGTATAGACCAGTTGATGGCTGCGCACCACCTCCATTTACTGAAAAATTAGCCACCTTCAG
>CANKGM010000182.1 GCA_947481355.1 Chitinophagaceae bacterium | reverse complement strand
AGTGGCTTCGTGCTCAACTTGAGCGGTATTGTTTTTGACTTCGATATAAGGAAATGTATGTGCACCACATTGGTCACCAAGCAGCAACGAATCACATTGCGAAAAGTTTCTGGCATTGCTAGCATTCTTAGCTACACTTACTAATCCGCGATAAGAGTTATTGCTTTTTCCGGCAGAGATTCCTTTAGAAACAATTCTGCTTTTTGTATTTTTTCCAAGGTGAACCATTTTGGTTCCGGTATCGGCTTGTTGAAAATTATTGGTTACGGCTACAGAATAAAATTCACCAATGCTGTTATCGCCTTTTAAAATTACGCTTGGGTATTTCCATGTAATGCTTGATCCTGTTTCCACTTGTGTCCACGATATTTTCGCAAAAGGTCCAGCGCAAATTCCGCGTTTCGTTACAAAGTTATAAATGCCACCTTTTCCTTCTTTGTCACCAGGATACCAGTTCTGCACAGTTGAATATTTGATTTCAGCTTTTTCCATGGCAATCAATTCCACAACGGCAGCGTGAAGTTGATTTTCATCGCGCATGGGTGCTGTGCATCCTTCTAGGTAGCTTACATAACTTCCTTCTTCTGCAACAATAAGCGTGCGTTCGAATTGGCCTGTATTGGCTGCATTGATTCGGAAATAAGTAGATAGTTCCATTGGGCAGCGAACCCCTTTTGGAATAAAACAAAATGAACCATCACTGAAAACTGCGGAGTTTAGTGCAGTGAAATAATTATCTGTTGCTGGAACAACTGAGCCTAGGTATTTTTTAATCAATTCAGGATGTTCTTGAACGGCATCACTCATAGAGCAAAAGATAACACCCACTTTTGAAAGTTCTTCTCTGAATGTAGTGGCTACCGAAACACTATCCATAACGGCATCAACAGCTACTCCCGAAATTCGTTTTTGTTCATCTAGTGAAATACCAAGTTTTTCAAAAGTCTTTCTTAGCTCAGGGTCAATCTCATCTAGGCTATTGAGGGTAACTTTTGGTTTTGGCGCAGAGTAGTAAATGATGTTTTGGTAATCAATCTTCGGATAACCCACATTTGCCCAATCGGGTTCCTCCATGGTTAACCAATGCCGGTAGGATTTAAGTCTGTATTCAAGCATCCAGCTTGGCTCGTTTTTTTTCGCGGAGATAAACTTCACCGTTTCTTCACTTAGTCCAATAGGTGCTTCATCTGCCTCAATATCCGTAACAAAACCATATTTGTATTCGGATGAGGTAATCTGTTCTAATATGTCGTCATTTTCCTCTTGCATAGCTCATTCTCAGTTTGAAGTGCAAAATTCATCATTTTAGCTTGTTATAAAAAACGGAAGGGCTGTTAAATGCCTATTTTGGGGCCGATTTTCCCAATATCGTAACAAGAACGGCGGTCGTTTGTTGGCTGGTCTATTATCTTTCCTAAAAGGGTGCTTAAAATAATGGATATCAATATCTTTGGAAACCAATAAATATTCCTCCATGGTATCTACAGTAACCCTAAAAGCACTATTTGAAGCCGAGTTTGGACAATCACCTCTTTTTTTTCGTTCTCCAGCCCGAATAAACCTAATCGGAGAACATACGGATTACAATCAAGGGTTTGTTTTACCAGCGGGTATCGACCTCTATTGCAATATTGCCATTGCGCCTTCGGGTTCGAACGAATGCAGGCTGGTTGCGTGTGATTTAGAAGAGCGAGTTAGTTTTGATGCCCATGCAGACATAAAATCAGAGGCCTTTTGGGCAAATTATATTTTAGGGGTTCGAATGGCCTTTAGAAAAAGGGGCATTAACCTTCCCGGGGTTAATGCAGTTATTCGATCTGAGGTGCCGGTTGGAGCAGGATTATCTTCTTCTGCCGCATTGGAATCAGTATTTGCTTATGCCTTCAATGAATTATTTTCATGTGGACTGAGCAAAATCGAGTTAACGAAAATTGCTCAGGAATCAGAAAACGAATTTATTGGATTGCAATGTGGTATAATGGACATGTTTGCGAGTATTCATGCACAGGAAAACAAAGCCATTAAGTTGGATTGCCGCAGTCTCAGTTTTGATTATATCCCACTTGCCTTGGGACAAAATAAACTGTTGTTGTTTGACACCATGGTAAAACATGAGTTGGCTTCATCAGAATACAATACACGAAGAGATGAATGTAATGCCGTCGTAAGCTATTTGCAAAACCTTGGACACCCCGTTCAATCATTACGCGATGTTGATATGAGGATGTTGTCTGCTATTCAATCGAATATACATCCCGTGTTGTTCAAGCGGGCAAAATATGTTGTGGAAGAAAATAGCCGATTGAATTCCTTTGCTGAAGCCGTTTCAAAAAACGATTGGCGTGAGGCTGGTACTATATTATATCAATCGCATGAAGGATTGAAAAATGAATATGAAGTAAGTTGTACTGAACTTGATATGTTGGTTGATGCGGTTAGGGGAATGGATGGTGTTTGGGGTGCACGCATGATGGGAGGGGGATTCGGTGGATGTACATTGAACCTGGTGGAGGAATCTAAGGTAGACGCTATTGTTGATCAGGTAAATGGACTATATCTAAAGTCATTTGGATTGAAACCGAAACATTATATTGCAGGTACATGCAACGGCGCATCAGCATTTTAATAAAAAATTTTGCCATGAAAAAAACAATTTTATTTTCTCTCATTCTGCTTACTGTATTAATTTCTTGCAACCTCAAAAATGAAAAAAAGGATATGGATACTTCAGCGCAAACTAAGGCCTCATTGTTTACAGACACGATTCAAGGTAAAGCGGTTGGACTTTATACCTTGCAAAATAAAAATGGCATGATGGTGGAGCTGACCAACTATGGAGCAACAGTGGTGAGTATTAATGTGCCAGACGCAGCAGGTAAAATTGAAAATGTAACCTTTGGTTATGACAGCATAGGTGGATATTATGCAGGGAAAGCATACTTTGGATGTATTGTAGGACGTTATGCAAATCGAATTGCACTTGGTAAATTTAAAATCGATGGGGTGGAGTATAGTGCACCAACGAACAATGGACAAAATACATTGCATGGTGGAGTTAAGAGTATTGATAAGCAAGTGTGGGATACCAAAGAGATAGCTAATGGCGTTGAATTTTCTATTCTTGTTAAAGACGGTGAGAATGGTTATCCTGGAGACTTGGATTTAAAAGTGACCTATACACTTTTGGAAAACAATAGCATTCAAATTGATTATGCTGCTACAACCAATAAAACTACGGTTGCAAATTTTGCAAATCATGCTTACTTCAATTTGTCTGGAGACCTTAGTACACCAATAGCTTCACATCTAGTTCAATTGAATGCCTCACGATTCACTCCTGTTGATAGCACATTGATTCCAACAGGTGAGTTGAAGTCCGTCGTGAACACTCCATTTGATTTTACAACACCCAAGGCAGTTGGCAAAGACATTGATGCTGATGATGAGCAAATTAAATTTGGCAAAGGGTATGATCATAATTATGTGTTGAATCCTTCAAAAGATAAATTGAATCTTGCTGCAGTTGTGGTAGAAGAAAAATCAGGTCGCAAGATGGAAGTGTTCACCACAGAGCCTGGGGTGCAGTTTTATTCTGGTAATTTTTTAGATGGCACGGAACAAGGACATGGTATTGCATATCAGCATCGTACTGCATTGTGCTTGGAAACTCAACATTTTCCAAACTCACCAAATGAGCCTTCATTCCCTTCCACGTTACTTAAGCCAGGTGAAAAATTTGTTAGTCAGACCATCTATGCTTTTTCAACTGTGAAAAAATAAACAATGAAATATTTATTGGGAATTGACATTGGTTCATCATCTGTGAAATGTGCATTGATTTCAGTAGATACTGGTATATGCATTGGGACTGCTTTTTCTCCTTCATCTGAAATGCAAATTGCTTCTCCTCAAAAAGGATTTGCAGAACAAGACCCATCCCTTTGGTGGGCAGAGTTAACCAATGCAATGAATATGTTGCACACAGATGTTCAATTCAAAAAAAATGAAATTGCTGCTATAGGTATTTCGTATCAAATGCATGGACTAGTTGCTGTTGATCGCGATGGAGAACCAGTACGTTCTTCCATTATATGGTGCGACAGCAGAGCGGTAGAGATTGGTAATAAAGCCCTCGCCTCACTTGGTGAAAATTTTTGCTTAGAGCATTATTTGAATTCACCTGGAAACTTGACCGCTTCTAAATTGAAGTGGGTGAAGGAAAATGAGCCGGAACTGTATAAACGTATTTACAAAGTAATGTTGCCTGGAGATTATATAGCCTATAAATTAACAGGTGAAATGCGTACGACCATTTCAGGTTTATCAGAAGGAATACTTTGGGATGCAAAAAATAATACGTTGGCGCATGAATTGTTGGAGTATTATGGAATTGACGAACGTTTAATTTGCTCAACCGTTCCTCAATTTGGGGAGCAGGGATTTTTAACCAAAGAAGCTGCTGATCAACTTGGCCTAGAGGAAGATATCCCCGTTACCTATCGTGCAGGAGATCAACCAAACAACGCATTTTCTTTAAATGTATTGCAGCCAGGTGAAATCGCTGCCACTGCTGGAACATCAGGTGTAGTGTATGGTGTAATAGACACACCATCGTATGATCCATTATCAAGAGTAAATTCATTTGTCCATGTTAACCATACTCAAGAAGCGAATAGATATGGTGTATTGCTCTGTATCAATGGTACGGGCATATTAAATAGTTGGGTACAGAAAAATGTGTTTGCAGGGGCATCTTATCCAGAGATAAATCAGATTGCGGCTAAGACACCTATCGGAGCCGACGGGTTGCTCTGTTATCCTTTTGGAAATGGGGCTGAACGGGTTTTGGAAAATAGAGACCTTGGTGCATCTATGAAAAACCTGCATTTAAATCGGCATGATCGTTCTCATATGGCTAGGGCAGCGCAAGAAGGCATTGTTTTTGCGTTGTATTATGGTATTGAAATTATGGTCAAGATGGGACTTCAAATCAAAACAGTTCGTGCAGGTAAAGCAAATATGTTT
>CANKGM010000181.1 GCA_947481355.1 Chitinophagaceae bacterium | reverse complement strand
CCAGATGTTGCAAAAGAAGGTTTGATCAGCCAATTCGGAATGAGTGAAATTCAAGCTAAGGCTGTTTTGGAGTTAAGACTCCAACGTCTTACTGGCATGGAGATTAACACGATCAAAGAAGAATATAATGAGATCATGAAACTCATTACATCACTTCAAGAACTTCTCGCTGATGAAGGAAAACGTTTTGAATTGATCAAAACAGAATTGCTTGAGGTTAAAGAGAAGTTTGGAGATAATCGTAAAACTGAAATTACCTATTTAGATAATGAAGTTCGCATTGAAGATCTTATCAAAGAAGAAGATGTAGTGATTACAGTTTCTCATCTTGGTTATATCAAAAGAACATCAGCAGATGAATACCGTCAACAAAAAAGAGGTGGTCGTGGGTCCATGGGTGGTAAAACTAGAAACGAAGATTACATCGAACATTTGTTTGTAGCTTCTACACACCATACACTCTTATTCTTCACAGAAAAGGGACGATGTTATTGGTTGAAAGTATACGAAATACCTGATGGCGAAAAACAAGGTAAGGGTAGGGCAATACAGAACTTGATGCAACTGCCTCAAGATGATAAAATACGTGCCATCATCGATGTTAAAAATCTACAAGACGAAGAATTTGTAAAGAGTCATTATATCGTTCTTTGTACCAAACAAGGTATTATTAAGAAAACTGCCTTGGAAGATTTCAGCAGACCACGTGCCAATGGAGTGAATGCAATCAACATCATCGAAGGCGATCAGTTGTTGAATGCGAAACTAACAGATGGTAATTCTGAAATTATGTTGGCTGTAAAATCTGGTCGAGCAATACGATTCCCAGAAAGTAAAGTTAGACCAACGGGAAGGGGAGCAATAGGAGTTGCCGGCATTGAAGTAGATGATACAACCGATGAAGTAGTTGGCATGGTCTGTGTGAACAAGGACGATAAAACAAGAACTATCCTTGTGGTGTCTGAACATGGTTACGGAAAGAAAACGCCAATTGATGAATACCGTATAACGAATAGAGGCGGAAAGGGTGTGAAAACAATCAGTGTTACAGACAAAACAGGTAAATTGGTTGGCATACTTGATGTAGGTCCGAAAGAAGATTTAATGATTACCTGCGTATCTGGTGTAACCATTAGAACTGGAACCGCACAAATTAGTGAGCAAGGAAGGGCAACACAGGGTGTTAAATTAATCCGATTAGACGATGAAGATCAAATTGCAGCCATCACCAATTTGAATGAAGAAGAAGTAGAAACAGAAACTACTTCTATTGAAAATCAAGAAGGTAGTACAGAAACGAATAACCCTGAATCAGAAAATAATGCGACTGATTCAACTGATGAAACAATTTAAAATTTAGCTACATTCACTTTTATAAATTAGACATTTTTTTATCATTCATTTTAAAATACGGGCATGAAAAAAATCCTGGTTATAGCATCATTCTTTTTGTTTATTTCTCAAATTGCCTTTGCTCAATTCGATGAAATAAAAACGCTCCTCACACTCAACCAATATGCAAAAGCCAAAGAAACCTTGGATCTCTTGGCGAATAAACCAAAAGTAGTAGCTAAACCAGAATTTAGTATTTCTAAGGCTACAATACTTTCTCATTTAATCAAAAATGCTGGAGCGGGTGAAATTTCTAAAATGAGGGAAGAAGCAATAGCTGCTTATAAAAAATATTTGGAACTCGATCCGACCAAAGCCTTGATGGTTGATCCAACATATAGTGCCGCCCCTATAAATTTTTATGTTTCATTTTTTGGTGAATCAGTTGATTTCTTCAACAAAAAGGATTGGGCTAAAGCCGCACCATCTCTGAAAACTACTATCGAGTGGAGTGATTTTATCATCAATAATAAAATCGCCAACATGACTTTTGATACAACGGCAAATTTACTAGCTGGAGTGTCATATCAAAATGATAATAAGGAGGAAGAAGCTGCATACTATTATAAGCGCATGGCCGATCTAAAAATCGGTGGGGCAGATAATGATATAGTCTATCGTTTTTTAATGAATTACTATTTTATAAAAGATGATATAGCGGGCTTTAATAAAATGAAAAAAGACGGGCTAGAACTCTATCCAGATGTTAAATACTTTACATACAACGACCTTGACTTTATCTTAGAGATGGAAGATGAAGCAAAAAAATTCAAACGAATCGAAGATAAAATTTCTAGAGAACCAAACAATATAGATGTTGTTCAAACTTATGGTTTCCTATTATTTAATAGACTAAATGCTGACAGTGCTTCATTTAAAATCTCAACCTATGATGCAGAAGAGGCCAAGATGATTGACTTTTTAACTAAAGTTGGTGAAGCAAAACCAGATGAGGGAACAGCGTTATTTTATGCAGGAAGCCATTATTGGAACAAATCATTAAGGATTAAAGATGACATTGGGCTAATCAATGACACTATTAGATTATTCAATTCAACGGCTAAAGCTGATAAAACGGGTAAATTGCCTCCACCACCAAAAGCGTTAACGGATAGGAGGGATAATTTAAGAAAATTACAGGATACCAACTTAGACAAAGCATTGCCATACCTATTAAAAGCAGTCCCTGCAATAGAGAAAAGCTCTACAAAGGGAAAGACTGAATTTCAAACCTACAAGCGTGTAATTGACCAATTAATTGAAATTTACTCTACCAAAAGACAATACGCTAAGATTCCCGCAGATAAGGCAAAATTTGAAGTTGAAGAGAAAAAATGGGATGCGTTGTACACTAAGATAACTGAGAAATAAATATAATTCAAAATACAACACCAAATGGCAGATCTCAAACTCAATAGAAATACATTTGGTGATGAAAAGAACAAAGGCAATCTCCTTAATCGGGAGGTTGCCTTTTCTTTATTGGATGAATGGGTCAAGAATGATAGGCTGAAATTACACATGCTCCAAGTAGGTGGTTTAATGAAAGCCTGGGCCATCTCAACAGAACAAGCTGATGAGACATTAACCTGGAAATGGGAAATGTCCGGGCTATTACATGATGCAGATTGGGATCAATGGCCTGATCAACATTGTAAAAAGATTATTGAATACCTGGAATCCTTAAATATTGATCCAGAAGTAATCCAAGCGATTGCTTCGCACGGACATATACATTTTGGGGTAGAACCCAAAACCAAGATGGATAAAATGCTTTATGCATTCGATGAGCTGTCTGGACTCATTCATGCATATTCCTTAATGAGACCAACTGGTTATGATGGAATGGATCGCAAAGGCGTGCTAAAACGACTAAAAGAAAAAACCTTTGCTGCTGGCGTTAGCCGAGAAGATATTCATGATGCTTGTGCTCGAGCTGAAATAACCCTGGAAGATTTGATTGATTTCATTATCCAACATCAACCATCAATAGGGTTGATATAATTCCTAGATAACATTACTGAGAAAAGACATTAATAATAATAGATAAAACAACTAAAATCTTATTTAACATAATATAAATTATAAGATAATATTATTATAAATCAGATTGGATAGTTATCATTGAATGATACAATCCATTGATATTCATAAGCTCAGCATGAGTGCCGGATTCTCGAATAATTCCTTTGTCTAGTACATAAATACAATCAGCATTCTTAATGGTAGACAAACGATGTGCAATAACAATCGATGTACGATTGATCATTAAGTTATCTAAAGCAGCTTGAACCAAACTCTCACTGGCTGAATCTAATGAGCTAGTTGCTTCATCCAAGATTAAAATAGCTGGATTTCTTAGGATTGCTCTAGCAATCGCTATGCGTTGCCTCTGACCACCAGAAAGCTTTATACCGCGTTCTCCAACAATAGTTTCAAATTTCTCCGGGAACTGTTCGATAAACTCTAAAGCAAATGCTTGTTTAGCTGCCTCATATAGCTCATTATCAGATGCATCAGGCTTACCGTAGAGAATATTCTCCTTTATACTACCACCAAATAATAGAATATCTTGTGGCACATAAGCAATTTGCGTCCTTAATTCACCCAAATTCAATGAATTCATTGAAACACCATCAAATTGAATAGTTCCAGTTGTCGGTGAATAAAAACCAAGAATTAACGATGCAATCGTTGATTTACCCGCTCCACTAGTACCAACAAATGCTACCTGTTTGCCTTTATCAATATCAAAACTGACATCATTTAAAACCGGAACGTCGGATCGACTTGGGTAATTAAATCCTACATTTTTAAATGAGACAAACCCATTTATCTTATTGATAGTCTGTATATTATGCTTATCTATCTTATCTATTTCGACAGACTCTATTAATAATTCTCGTACACGTTGAGTTGCTCCCAGTGTTTTTTGAAGTCCACTATACAAATCGGCAAACCCGGCCATACTTCCGCCAACAAATGATGTGTAAACGACGAATGCAGTCAAGTCTCCAAAACTCAATAAACCTAACTTCATCAGTCCAACGCCATACCAAACCACCAAAATGATTGTTCCAAACAAACAGAATAGCATAAAGGATATGAAAAGTCCCCTGATTTTTCCATTTTCTATAGATAATCCAACAAGTTTATCTAAACTTCTGCGGTAACGATCACGTTCAAACCACTCATTAGCAAACGCCTTAACAGTTGAAATACCTGATAACGTTTCTTGAACAATAGTATTTGAATCGGCCAATTGATCCTGCGCTTTTCTTGATTGCTTTCGGATGTATTTTCCAAAAATTACGGCTAAAAGCACCACAATGGGTACTACAGACAACATAATCAAGGTGAGCTTCACCGAAATGAACAAGATTAGCCCAATGCCAATCAATAAGGTCAATATTCCACGGATGATATCAGCTAACATAAAGGTGACTGCATCCTGGATTTGAGAAAGATCTGAAGAAATCCTACTGGAAAGTTCTCCTACCCTTCTTTCGGAGAAAAATTGCATAGGAAAGCAAATTAGGCGTTGATATACATCTGTTCTTAGATCTGCTAAAGCATTCTCGCCCACTTGGGTAAAGAGATAAACTCTAAAAAAGGAAAAGATCATTTGACAAATGAGTACAATAATCATTATCAACACAATCATGGT
>CANKGM010000180.1 GCA_947481355.1 Chitinophagaceae bacterium | reverse complement strand
GAGAATTATTAACAACTGCATTATATGCAACACAAGATGGTTCTGTTAAACAGGCTTGTTCAAATGGCAATTCATCCGGAACATGATGAAGGCATCTAGCTGGCACCTTTACATATTTTGTCATCGCTCCATTAACCCCATATCCAAATCCTTTTCTATCTGGATCTAGATTATATAATCCAGTTCTTGACAAAGGGCTAGCAGGATTAATGATTGCTGCTGTTTCACTTACTACGCGATCTCCGGCTTTCCAACCAGACACTCGACTTCCTAATTCAGCAATAATTCCGCCAAATTCATGACCTAATACAACTGGATAATTTACAGTCCAACTGTGATCAGATGTCCATTGATGAAGGTCACTTCCACACACGCCAACATTCATGACTTCAAGCAACACATCATCTTCGCCGATGATAGGCTTTTCGATTTCTCTAATTTCTACTGAGCCTTTTTCTTGTGAAAAATTTACTACTCCGGGAGACGTTTTCGGTATAGACATATACAAAAGTTTATAAACGAATTATTTCATGGCAATATCGCCATATGCGTGAATTTTTTCACATATTAATCTTAGTGATGCTTCTAGATTTCCATCAGCAGTTTTAAATGCATCAGCATCTATTGTCAGTGGGGCACCAAGAACAACAAGAGGCGCACCAAACAATGGACATTGGATAGCTTGTTCTAATGATAACCCCCCTACTGCTTGAACAGGAATTTTTACTGCATCGACAACTTGTTTCAATTGATCAAGTGGACTTGGCATCCGTAAGCCTTGAGCAGCAATTCCTCTTCGCTCATCATAACCAATGTGATGAATAACATAATCACATCCTAAGTCTTCAAGCCATTTAGCTGCTTCAACCATATCCGGACAACCAAGGTTGTCGCCCATTACTTTTGCGCCAAAGTCGCGACCTGCAGCAACGACACACTTAATTGTTTCTGCATGAGCGCGTGCCATCACTACTACATGCGTAGCACCAGCTTTTGCCATCATTTCAGCTTCAAGGTATCCACCATCCATCGTTTTCAAATCAGCCACAATCGGAACTCCGGGAAATGCCTCGCGTAGTTTTTTTACTCCATGTAGTCCTTCGGCAAGAATCAAAGGTGTTCCAGCTTCGAGCCAATCTACGCCAGCTCTCATGGCCATCGCTGCAGTTTCAAGCGCTTCGTCAATATTTGTTAGGTCAAGTGATATTTGTACAATTGGCTTCATCTGATAAAATAATTTTGATGATTAAAATTTAAATAACGTAAAATATATTTCGTGTTTATTATTTAAAAAATCCCCCGTACTTCATCAATGATTATGAAGGACGGGGGAAATATAAAACGATACAATTAAAAACGAATTACAACGACACGCCCCATCCTGCTCTATATTCACGTTTTACAAACTGATTTGCTTCATCAAAGTTTGTAATTTTCATTTCCTTAGCGTTCCAATATAATTTTTTTCTTCCAAGGAAATCAGCATCAGAATCTTGTGTCTTTTTAGAATTCTCTAGTCCCCAACTTCTAATAGCAAGGTTACCAATCAAAATACTTTCAGTGAAAGGACCAGCATATTCAAATGGAGAACTAGTGGTTGCATTACCATGACCAGCGATACATGCATTAACCCACTGCAAGTAGTGCCCTTCTGGAACACGTGCAATGGTTTCTTTTGGCATCGTTGTTTCAGCCATTAGTTTTGATGGCAATAGACGAGGTCTTTCACCATAACAATCAACCATCATCTTTCCTTTAGTTCCGATGAATAGCGCGCCGCCATCATCACCGCCAAATGGTTCACCATCGAGAAGTTCTTCTGGCATTGGCGGAAGCAATCCACCATCGTACCAAGAAACTTTAATATCTCCTTTACCATCTTTACGAGGATATTTCAAATGTATCATTGATGCAGCAGGGAATCCATCAGGATACTTTGCTTCATCACCAGCTGGCGTCCAACTTGTTGGAATAGAGCATTCAACTTCAGTTGGGAAATCAATTGGAAGAATCCTGAAAACTGGATCCATCATATGACATGCCATATCTCCTAGAGAACCTGTTCCAAATTTATTCCATCCTCTCCAGCTCCATGGGTGATAAGCAGGATTATAGTCAACATGTTGAGCTGGGCCTAGCCATAGGTTCCAGTCTAAATCTTTAGGCACATCAAACTTACCTGTTGGGGTAGGCAATCCTTGTGGCCAAATTGGTCTGTTTGTCCATACTTGAACAGTATGCACTTCACCAATCAAACCAGCGTCATACATTTCTTTTGCTTTACGCACACCGTCGCTTGATCCACCTTGGTTACCCATTTGAGTAATTACATTATATCGGCCTGCTGCTTTCGCCATTAAGCGGGCTTCATATATATCGTGCGTTAGAGGCTTTTGGCAATATACATGCTTTCCTAATTGCATAGCAGAAAGGGATGCGATTGCGTGAACGTTATCAGGAACGGAAACAGAACATGCATCGATGTGATTCTTTTCTTTATCAAGCATTTCTCTGAAATCCTTATAATAACTTGCTTTAGGGAAACTTTTTCTTGAATCAACAGCTCTGCTTTCATCAACATCACATAGTGAAACGATATTCACTCTTGGGCTTGTTGCGAAATTACTTAAATCGCTTCTACCTTTTCCACCAGCTCCAATACCTGCAATGTTCAATTTGTCGCTTGGCGCAATAAATCCTTTGCCCAATACATGACGAGGAACAATCATAAAACCACTAGCAGCAAGTGCTGTGTTTCTAACAAAATTCCTTCTTGATAATTCGCTTTTTTTACCTGACATAGCTTGTTTTGTTTTATGGTTAAAGAACTGATGCAGTTTAAAAATTCAATACACAAAAGATTGCTACTGTGTTCATGTTTTTTTGGATTGAAAAAATATGAATAAAGATTAGCGCGACATTTTTTAGCTGTAAAAAAAAGTGAAGCGATTAATTTATTTATTGATAATTTACCAATCCATCGACCCGCGAAAACAGACTCTAAATATACATATTAATTAAATAAACAATGCGAATAATGCGAATCAATTTCAGCTCCATAGTAATTTTTTTTAGCGCCCTTTTCATCTGTAGCAGTGCAACCCTTGATCATGGAACAAAAAACAAACAAAATGAAGAAGGAGAATGGATCTCCTTATTTAACGGAAAAGATCTCACAGGATGGAAGGCTAGAGGAAAAGCAAAATGGAAGGCTGTAAATGGTGTATTAACGGGTTCACGTGGCAGAGGACATCTATATGCAGATCCTATTGTAACAGACTTTGAAGCAAAAGGTGAATTCAGGATAACAGATCAAGGACATGGTGCGAATAGTGGTTTTTATTTTAGAGCGAATGAAGACCCTACAGAACCCAAAGGATTTCCTGAAGGATATGAAGCACAAATTTGTAATAACCAAGAAGCGTCTACTGGATGGTTATGGAAACCTGGTAATCCAACTGGACGCGCATCAGCTTTACTAACAAAAGATGGAGAGTGGTTTTCTATGCGTGTTAGGGCTGTTGGTGGACATATACAAATTTGGGTAAAAGATTCACTGGTGACAACACACGATGATACAGAATTTAAAGAAGGACATTTTGTGATTCAATGCCACAATGATAAAATGTTGGCTGAAGCACGAAACCTATATTATCGAGTAATAAAATAGTTACTATACTTACTTTTCCAGCTAAATGAATAATAAGAAATGAATAATTTCTCCTTTCGCTTGATACTATTTTGTTTGCTATGTTCAATTCGTATATCCATCATTGCACAGGATCGAACTGCATTAATTACCGAAACAGATTTTCATTTCTTAGAAGACATGACCAAGGTAATTATTGATAGCTCGCGCATTGTTCCAGGGCAACGTATATCAACATCTTTCGGTCCAAATAATCTTGGCATCACGCTTATTCGCCCTGGTGCAAGAGATGCGTATCCATCCTTTTGGATAAGAGATTATGCCATGTCCATTGAAACAGGATTCATTTCAATGGAAGAACAGAAAAATATGTTATTGCTAACGGCTATCACACAATGTGATCAAACATGGATAACAAAAGGTGGTGCGATGGTTCCACGAGGTGCCATTGCAGATCATATCCGAATAGATGATGGCCTTCCCATTTATTATCCTGGAACGTATGACTATGTAGAACAAGGAGATGGCCGTTTTGGATTTACACCACCCTATTGCGATCAATTTTACTTCATCCATATGGCCAACCATTATATTGATCAAACACATGATTCAAATTTTTTATTAGAAGAAGTGAATGGGATTAGACTAATAGATCGGTTAGAAAATGCATTTGCAGTTGTTCCAACTAACGGAGAAAATGAATTGGTCTACACCAACGATACTTTTCGAGGGGTAGATTTTGGGTTTAGAGATGCAATAATTATCACGGGCAATCTATGTATGCCTTCCATTTTAAGATACAAAGCAGCGCTCCAGTTATCGAATTGCTTTAGACTAACAGAACAAAAACAAAAATCAGCTCACTATCTAGAAATTGCTAAAAAAATTAAGTCATCCATAGCATCTGTATTTCAACTTGAGAAAGGCATGCTGAAATCATCTACTGGCAAAAGCCAACAAGCTGATGTTTGGGCCACTGCATTAGCTATTTATTATGATATGCTTGACAAAGAGCAAACAACAAAAGCATCTAGAGCTTTAGCCTTGGGATATAAAGGTGGAGCCTTGGCCTATCATGGCAACATTAGACATGTTATGACATCTGACGACTTCAACAATGAAACAATGTGGGAGGTTTCACTTGCTGAGAAAAACACCTATCAAAATGGTTCGTATTGGGGAACACCCGTTGGCTGGGTATGTTATGCCATTGCTAAAACTGACATAGCGAGCGCGAAACAACTTGCCGCAGAATATATAGCTGATTTAAAGTTGCATGACTTCAGAAAGGGAGGAGACGAGGGTGCGCCGTTTGAATGTTTCACTACTAGTGGAGGTCAACAGAATCCACTCTATATGACTACAGTGGCAAGTCCATATATAGCGTTTAAAAAAATGAATGAAAATAATTGAATCAAAAACAGCTAAATGAAAAAATACTTTTTAT
>CANKGM010000179.1 GCA_947481355.1 Chitinophagaceae bacterium | reverse complement strand
TACCCATATCTAAACGCTCAATTGGCATAATTGTTTCAAGCATGATTCAATAATTAGCAATTATTGGCTAAAGTTTGGATTTTCAAATTGACTTTTTTGTATATTCATTCACTAATTACATTTTTATCAACATAATTAACGACTTGTTATGAAAAAGAATTTACTATCTATCCTTGCAATATTCTGTGTTCTGACTTCTATTGCACAATCAAATGATGATGCTCCAAAATTGACTGAAGTTTGGGAGCCAGTAGCAGCAATAGTTAAACCAGGTAAAACAGCTCAGGATGCTCCTTCAGATGCAATAGTTCTTTTTAATGGCAAAGATTTGTCGGCATGGCAAAATAGTGATAAAAAGCCTGCCGAATGGATTGTTGGAGATGGAGCAATGACTGTAAAAAAAGGCACAGGTATGATCACTACTAAACAAGCTTTTGGCGATTGCCAATTACATATTGAGTGGAGAACTCCGGCAGAGGTTGTTGGTGAAAGTCAGGGTAGAGGGAATAGCGGTATTTTTCTGATGGGACGATATGAACTTCAGGTGTTAGACAATTACAATAATAGAACATATTCCAACGGACAAGCAGGCAGTATTTATAAGCAACTAATCCCACTAGCAAACGCTTGCAGAGAACCAGGTGAATGGCAAACATATGATGTGATTTTCACTGCACCAAGATTCAGTGAAAATGGACGTCTTCAATCAGCTGCAAGGATTACTGTTATCCACAACGGCGTACTTGTTCAAAACAATGCTACTATTTGGGGTGCAACTGAATACATTGGTATCCCTCAATACAAACAGCATGGGTTAAAAGAGCCAATAAGTCTTCAAGATCATGGAAATCCAGTGAGCTACAGAAACATTTGGATTAGGGAGCTGTAGTAGCTAATTCCTTTCGGAGATTTACAGTACGCTTAAGGTCATTAAGGAATAGTTCAACTTGTTCCATAGACTCTACATGTTCTGTGATGAGTAAGAAATTTTTACCCGTTTGTTTTAGGTGACTTTTATTGGTTTTCGTTTGAATATGAAAGAGGATAGATTGAAATAATGCAGACTCAAAATAAGGGGAGTCGGGATTATTTACGAAATAACATCTGAGTGTTTTTTGCTTCAATGTTAATCGCTCAAAACCTAATTCAACTGACATCTTCCTGCACCTCACGGTAGTAAATAAATCTTCAACACATAGAGGAATGGGACCGAAACGATCTTGCATTTCATCATGAAACCTGATGAGCTCCTCTTCGTCTCTGCAATGATCAAGACGAGTGTAAAGCACGAGCCTTTCTGCAATCTGTTCAACATAATGATCAGGGATGAGAATTTCTAAATCAGTTTCTATGGTGCAATCATGCACAAAGTCATCCTGCTGACTAATTTCGTCTTTAAAGACTTCTTTGAATGAGGTGCGTTTTAATTCACGAATGGCTTCATCTAAAATCTTTTGATACATCTCGAAGCCAATCTCAATCATGAATCCGCTCTGTTCACCACCCAACATATTACCTGCTCCACGAATATCTAAATCGCGCATCGCAATTTGAAATCCACTTCCTAGTTCGGCATGCTGCTCTAATGTTTGAAGCCTTTTTCGAGCATCCCCAGGTAATGTGCTTATTGACGGAGCAATTAAATAACAAAATGCTTTTCTATTACTCCTGCCTACTCTACCTCTTAACTGATGAAGATCACTTAACCCAAATTGATGGGCATTGTTTATAAGAATTGTATTGACATTTGGAATATCCACACCGCTTTCAACAATATTAGTACATACCAATACATCATACTTCTTGGTTATAAAATCAAAAATTCGTTCTTCAAGTTCATGACCTTCTAATTGTCCATGAGCAAAGCCTATACTCAAATCCGGACATAGACTCTTCAACAATTGAGCCATCTCAGGTAATCCGTTTACACGGTTATGAATGAAGAATACTTGACCACCCCGTTCAATTTCAAAATAAATAGCATCTCTTATTACATCTTCATTAAAAATGAGCACTTCCGTTTGTATAGGCTGTCTATTAGGAGGTGGTGTATTGATAATACTCAGATCTCTTGCTCCCATTAAACTAAATTGTAAAGTCCTTGGAATTGGAGTAGCGGTTAGCGTTAAACAATCCACATTGGTTTTAAACGTTTTAATTTTTTCTTTGTGTGCCACGCCGAATTTCTGTTCTTCATCAATAACAAGAAGTCCTAAATCTTTGAACTTAACATCCTTTGCAATAAGGCCATGCGTACCTATAATAATATCTATTTTCCCTTCTTCTACTTTTTTTAGAATCTCTTTTTTCTCCTTAGCCGATTTGAATCTATTCATGAATTCAACGGTTACCGGAAAATCTTTTAGCCGCTCACTAAATGTTTTAAAATGTTGGTAAGCTAATATGGTTGTTGGAACCAATACTGCTGCTTGTCTGCCATCTATACACGTCTTAAAAGCTGCCCTAATAGCAACTTCCGTCTTTCCAAATCCAACATCACCACAAACAAGCCTATCCATTGGATGTGGACTTTCCATATCTTTCTTTACATCAGCAACAGCCTTGCCTTGGTCTGGAGTATCTTCATAAATAAATGATGCCTCAAGTTCTATCTGCATGTAATTATCGCTACTATGCGCAAACCCCTCCATAGCTTTTCGCTCAGCATATAACTTAATAAGATCAAAGGCAATTTCTTTAACCTTGCCCTTTGTTTTCTCCTTCAACTTAACCCACACATCACTGCCTAACTTATTGATTTTTGGAACATGGCCTTCTTTACCGGTATATTTTGAAATCTTATGAATGGAACTAATGTTCACATAGAGAATGTCATTATCTCTATAAATAATTCTAACAGCCTCTTGTGTATGTCCGCCATTCTCTATTTTTTGTAAGCCACTAAAAACACCTACACCATGATCCATATGAACTACAAAATCGCCTGGTTGCAACTCTTTTAATGCACGAAGAGTTATCGCCTTACTTTTATTGTAGGCCTGTTTGATTTTATATTTATGATATCGCTGAAAGATTTGATGATCGGTATACACAACAATACCGAGATCTGTACTTACAAAACCTTGGTGAAGTGATTTTGCTATTGGAACAAAATTGATTTCCGCCTTGAGGTCTAAAAAAATTGAATAGAGACGTTCTAATTGTTTTGGGTTTTCAGCGAAAATATAAATCTGGTGCTTTGCCAAATCATGAGCAGATAGATCCTTTATAAGTAAATCAAACTGCCTATTGAATGAAGGTTGTGGCTTACTATCAAAATGAATTGTGAAAGTAGGATCAGGTATGGTACTTGCATGTGCAAGTTCAACCAACGTGAATTGCTTCAATTTACCCTCTGCTTCTACAAATGAAGTAAAATCGTCAACCGAATGTTGGATAACCTTATCATCTATCTCTTTTTGAATGCTTGTATCATCCTTACGATCCATGAAAAGCCTTAGATTATCCTCATGGTCTTGAAACCGATCTAAAAACAACTGCCAGTTTGAAGTATATACTATGGTATTAGCTGGGATGAAATCAAAGAATGATATTTTATCTGTGTCCTCAAATTCTGCATCGGCATTAGGGATAATGCTTACCTGAAGAAGTTTCCGTTCACTCAACTGCGTTTCAGGATCAAATATGCGGATGGAATCTACATCTTGTCCGAACAATTCAACTCGATATGGTTTTTCATTTCCAAAAGAATAAATATCAAATATTCCACCTCGCATAGCAAATTGCCCTGGTTCATAGACAAAATCCGTCCGCTCAAAACCCAAACTCACTAATCGTTCCATTAGTGCATCGGTATCTAATCGGTCATTGACCTTAATCAGGATGATATTGCCTGCTAAGGTCTCTGCTTGAACAACCTTTTCCATCAAAGCCTCAGGATAAGTAATTATTATTTTCTTATTACCTCCAGTGGCAAAACGGGTAAGCATTTCAGTTCTAAGCATGACGTGACTACTGCTTTGAATGTTGAAATTTTTATTCGACTTGAAGGAAGTAGGAAAATAAAAAAGGTCGATTGGATTTAATAGGTTCTCAATATCATTATGAAAATAGGCTGCCTCCTCTGCGTCTTCGAGAATAATAAGGTGATTATGTGCCGAGAGTTGAGGAAGCTGATATAAAGAAGCGAAAAGAAAGGATGAGGCACTACCCGAAAGATGAGCACATGAAATTTTTTGAGGTAGGGGCAAAACAATCCTGTCCGCAATTTGTTGCGTACGGGGGGATTGACCAAAACGCTCCAATAAAAACTCCAGGTTCATTCTCGCTTATGAATACAAAGATAACATTAAACCTTTTATTTGTTAAGAGTCTACTATTTAATGAACAAAATATTGGCTTGCCTAGAAAATTATTTAAATTGCTTAATAACGAATAAATCGGCTATGATGTCTAAAAAAATAGGATTTGCGGTTGGAATGATTTTCCTTTTGAGCATAGCTGGTATTTATGTAATACAATCCGCTCAACACAAAGATTCATTCTCAAAAAACCTCACCATATTAAATGGAGAGGATGATGATAATCCTGACAATGATGAGCTTGAGCAAAAGAATTCTATAGAAAGATCACGATATGAATGGTTACTAACAAGAGATCCTAAAACCGGTAAAATTCCCGAAGGTATTCGTGCAAAAGAATTAGCATGGCTAAAAACAATGCCTATTCGAAAAAATGGATTATTTAACCCTGTTGAAATATCCAGATCTGCATTGGGTAGCACTAGTAATGATATTCAGTTTTTAATGAGTGATAACCCCTATGGCAACGCGCAAACCGGGAATACATTCTTAGCAGCCGGACCAACACAAAACGGAGGCAGAACTCGTGCTGTTGCATTTGATCTACGTTACAACAATACTACTAATAAGGTAATCCTTGCTGGTGGTGTCAATGGTGGGATATTCAGAACAACTGATGGTGGATTATCATGGAAATTTGTTCATCCCTCATTTGAAGTTAGAGGGGTATCCTCTTTTGCGCAAGACCCTACTCAACCTGATACATGGTACGCTGGCACAGGCGAACCAATTGGTACATCTGCAAGTTATCCCTCAGCCTTTGTTTTTGGAAATGGGATTCTAAAATCCATTGATAATGGATTGACATGGTCGATTCTTCCTT
>CANKGM010000178.1 GCA_947481355.1 Chitinophagaceae bacterium | reverse complement strand
GGTAGTTTAGAATTAATCGGATTCATCATCATTACTTATTGCATATACTAAAATTCAAAAAAGGGATATACTTTGACTATATTTTCAACTATATAGTTCTATAAAAATTTATCGCCTTTATTTCGTTTTACTTCAGCTACATATTGTTTTATCTCTTGCTCTTTATCTTTTTTACAAATGAGTAGTACGTCTTTTGTATCTACTACAATATATTCATCCATTCCTTGAAGGATAACTAATTTGTCGTTTGGAACATGCACCATGTTTTGAGTAGCATCAATTACGATAACATCATTGCCTGCCACTGCATTTCCTAGATAATCTTTACTCATGTTATCATGTGCTGAGTTCCAAGTACCTAGATCACTCCAACCAAAGCTTGATGGAATAATGTAAACATTATCTGCTTTTTCCATGATTCCATAGTCAATAGAAATATTGGTACACTGGGGATATATTCTTTCAATGGCTTCCTTTTCATTTGGTGTATTGAAATTTGATTTTTCAGCTTCAAATACTTCAGCAATTTCAGGAAGGTATTTTTCAAATGCGGTAATAATATTATCTATTTGCCAAGCAAAAATTCCTGCATTCCAGAGGAACTCCCCACTAGATACAAATGTTTTTGCCAGTTCTTTGTCGGGTTTCTCTGTGAATGTTTTTACTTTATATACATTGTCACTTGCAGGTTGTTGTTCGAATTGAATATAGCCGTAACCTGTATTTGGGTGAGTGGGTTTTATACCCAGGGTAACGAGTGCTTTATGATGTCCTACAAAACTTAATGCTTCAAGACATACTTTGGTGAAAGCAGTTTCATCCTTTATTAGGTGATCTGCTGGAGCGCAGATTAATGAACCTTTTTCATTTATTTTACTAAGTTTATATGAAATATAGGCTACACAGGGTGCCGTATTTTTTCTTGAAGGTTCAGCAACAATATTGTTTATTGGGATATGAGGCAGTTGCTTAGTAACAATAGGAACATATTCCTCAGAGGTTACGATAAAGATATTTTCTGAGGGTATGAATTTTGAGAATCGTTCATAGGTTTCTTGAATTAATGTTTTTCCTGTGTTTAATATATCAAGAAATTGTTTTGGGTACGCTGTTCTACTCATTGGCCAAAAACGGCTTCCAATTCCACCTGCCATAATCGCTACATAGTGATTTTTGTTCATCATAAGTATAAATTTAGATAAGTCCTTCTTTGATTAAATCATGAAGGTGAATGACTCCGGTATAGGTGCCGTTTTCTATGACAAGAAGTTGGGTTATGTTATTTTTTTTCATTTTGGCTAATGCATCTACAGCCAGTGCATCCCCTTCAATTGTTTTTGGATCAAGACTCATTATATCTTTTGCTAATGTTAATTCAAGGTCACTGCTTTTTTCTAACATTCTTCTTAAATCTCCATCAGTAATCACCCCTGTTAATGATTCACTTTCGTTTAATACGGCAGTTAATCCCAAGCGCTTATTTGTAATTTCCATGATTACCTCTTTCAGACTACTTTGTTCTTTTACCTGGGGTTTTTTATTCATTTTACTGAGGTCTGAAACCCTTAGGTATAGTTTTTTACCCAAAGTGCCACCTGGGTGATACTTTGCAAAGTCATTTGCTGTAAACCCTTTTAATTCCATTAAGCAAACTGCCATGGCATCCCCCATTGCTAATTGAGCAGTTGTACTTGATGTTGGTGCTAGGTTATTAGGGCATGCTTCTTGGCTTACGGTAGTATTCAATAGATAGTTGGCGTCTTTTGCAAGAGAAGAATTGATGTTTCCAACCATGGCAATCAGGGGATTTCCCAAATTTTTAATCAGGGTCGTCAATACTTTGATTTCCGGGCTTTCTCCACTTTTGGAAATTAATAATAAGATATCATCCTCTTGAATCATTCCAAGGTCGCCATGAATTGCATCAGCTGCATGCATAAAAATCGAAGGTGTTCCCGTGCTATTTAACGTTGCTACAATTTTATGTCCGATGATGGCACTTTTACCAATTCCACTGATTACTAGCCGGCCCGTAAGTTGGTGTATTAGTCCAATGATTGTTTCAAATTCATTGTCTATATATGATGTTAATGCCAATATTGAATTAGCCTCAAGTGTAAGGGTGTTTTTAGCTATATCCTGAATGGATTGTCTTTGCATGGAAAGTAGTTATAGAATCAGGATTAATTTAGCATGGCAAAAGTACCATATTTATCGATGTTTTTAAATCTGACTATGTAATATATGAGAATGCTGTAAATCTAGATATAGGTATGAAAAGTTAAAGAATGTATTTACCTGGCATATACCAATTTACTACAAGGAATATTGACCTAGAATCGGTAAATTTGTTAAGCCACCTTAAAAATTTGCCATTTTGGCAATTTTACTCACGATTTTGCTTGTTAATTGATCATTTTATTAAAAAAGGCCTGCATTTTACCCATGTCCCCTGTAAAATCCTCTACAAAATCGTCTATAAAATCAACCAAAGCTAAAACTTCCTCAGTCCAACTGCCTGAACTGTTAACTCCGCTAAAGGAGTTTTTCGGTTTTGATGCGTTTAGAGGTAATCAGGAAGTAGTTATTCAAAATTTATTCAAGGGCAATGATACTTTTGTAATTATGCCAACGGGAGGTGGTAAGAGTTTATGCTATCAACTTCCCGCATTGACCATGGAGGGTTGTGCAATTGTTGTTTCTCCCCTGATTGCCCTCATGAAAAATCAGGTTGATTTGGTTAGAGGGTATAGCAGCAAGGATAACGTAGCCCATTTTTTAAATTCGACGTTAAATAAGAAAGAGATCAAGGAAGTGCAGGATGATTTAAAAACGGGTAAGACCAAAATATTATATGTTGCCCCGGAAACCTTGACCAGACAAGAGAATATTGATTTTTTTAGTGATTTAAATGTATCTTTTTTTGCTGTTGATGAGGCCCATTGTATTTCAGAGTGGGGGCATGATTTTCGACCGGAGTACAGGAGATTGAGGGAGATGATGGATCAAATCAATGAAAAAGCTCCTGTTATTGCGCTAACCGCCACTGCAACTCCTAAAGTACAGCATGATATTGTCTATAACCTTGGCTTGAGAAAACCTGATATTTTTATTTCATCTTTTAATAGGCCAAACCTTCATTATGAAGTCATTTCGAAGGTTAATAAAGATCAAACGATCAGAGGAATCGTTCGATTCATCCAAGAGAATAAAGGGAAAAGCGGAATTATTTATACGCTAAATCGTAAAACTACCGAAGAACTAGCTGCCTTGCTTAATGTGAATGGCATAAAATCATGTGCTTATCATGCAGGACTAGATAGTAAGTTAAGGGCAGAGCGACAAGATCAGTTCTTGAATGAAGATACTCAGGTGATTGTTGCCACCATTGCCTTTGGAATGGGAATTGACAAGCCAGACATACGGTTTGTAATTCATTATAATATTCCCAAAAGCTTAGAAAATTATTATCAAGAAACCGGAAGAGCTGGTCGAGATGGAATGGAAGGGAAATGTATTTTGTACTATTCTCATAAAGATGTTTCCAAGCTTGAACATTTTTTGCGCGATAAGCAATTGAGTGAACGTGAAGTGGGTGGACAACTTATTGATGAAATGGTTGCTTTTGCTGAAAGTGGGCAATGTAGGCGAAAAGTGCTCATGACTTATTTTGGAGAGCAATATGTTGCTGAGAATTGTGGTAGTTGTGATAATTGCCTCCATCCAAAAGAACGTATAGAAGCAAAGCAAAATGCCATCCATTTGCTTAAAGTTATTAAGGCGCTTGACGAGCGATTTTCATCGGATTATGTGTTGAATATATTGATAGGAAGAATGATTCCTCAGATACAAATGTATAGGCATGATGAGTTGAGTGTATTTGGCTGTGGCAGTGAGGAGACGGAACATTATTGGTTATCCTTAATTCGAATGATGCTTCTTGAAGGATTTCTTCAAAAAGATATTACTGAACATGGTGTTCTAAAATTCACGAAAGCTGGTTTAGCTTTTTTGAAGAAACCTGTATCATTTCAATTGGTGTTGACGAATCCATTTGATGATGCCTATGAAGATGATGAAGATGCTGTAGCTGATACGTCAATCCCTGCTGCATCCGATGTACAGTTATTTGAAATGTTGAAGGATCTTCGTAAGGAGATTGCCAAAGAAAAAAAATTACCTCCTTTTGTTATATTCCTTGAGAGTTCATTGGAAGATATGTCCATTCAATATCCAACAAATCTCGAAGAGCTAGAAAAAATTAGCGGGGTAAGTAAAGGTAAAGCGCAGCGTTATGGACAAAAATTTGTAGAGGTCATCTCGGCTTATGTTGATGAACATGAAATTGTGAAGCCGGATGATTTTGTAATGAAAAGCATCGTAAACAAGAGTGGTAATAAAGTATTTATAATTCAACAAGTAGATAAAAAAACGGCTCTAGACGTTATTGCTAAAAGTCGTGGTATACCAATGGATCAATTGTTGGAAGAAATGGAAACGATTGTAGCTAGCGGCACAAAACTAAATTTAGGGTATGCCATAGACCAAATGGTTGATGAAGATGATCAAGTGGATATTTTAGAGTATTTCAAAAGCTGTGAAACAAGTAGCCTTGATGTGGCCAAATCAGAGTTATCCGATTTAGATTTAGAATGGGAGCAACTTAAAATTATGCGAATCAAGTTTTTGTGTGATTTTGGTATTTAGATAGCATAGTCGTTTTTTATTAAGTTATTATTAAATATATCTTGGCTAAATATATTTAGCAATAATCTTTTAACTTGCAATCATGAAGGCGAATTTGTTACTCTCTCACCGACCGTGTCACTTTGCATGGATATATGCGGGTTTGAACCCGATGCCTGATTATTAGCTTTTCAATTTATACTGTCTTCACAACAGGGTTCAATAGCCCATAGAATTTAATCATCCGCGAAATGTCTCATGCTAACAGTTTATATCATTTGATATAGGTTGTTGATATTTTTAACAATTTGTCTCGACACATAATTTTTTTATATGTTTCATTTTAATATTACTTCTGAGATAGGCCAATTAACTAAAATTTTAATTCATAGTCCTGATAATGGTTTAGGTAAAGTTGTTCCATCAAAAGCACAGGATTGGTTGTTTGAAGATATTGTTCATCTTG
>CANKGM010000177.1 GCA_947481355.1 Chitinophagaceae bacterium | reverse complement strand
TGGATGAGCTTTAATGTTTTATATGTGAGCTTTTTCTCCATATGTGGTTTGTTTTATAAAAGACAAAAACCGCCAACTGGAAAAAAAATAATCCTCAATCGATTTGTATTGATTGTGCCATCATATAAAAATGATGAAGTAATCCTTGATTCTATTGCGAAAAATATTGATCAAAATTATCCAATCGATAAATTCAAGTTATTTGTAGTTGCTGATTCTTTGCAGCCCGAAACAATTGAAAAACTACTTTCTTGGCCAATTAGTGTTCTGCCAGTTTCTTTTGATGAAAGCACTAAGGCAAAGGCCTTAAACAAAGCGTTATCAGTTTTACCTGATAACACATTTGATTATGCAGTGGTATTAGATATTGACAATATCATGGGAGAAAATTTTCTTCATCATTTGAATGTGCGTTTGCAAAGCAAAGAAGAAGTAATTCAAGGGTATCGTACAGCTAAAAATGCAGATTCTGATTTTGCAGTATTGGATGGAATTAGTGAGCAGATTAATAATCACATTTTTAGAAAAGGTCATGCTACTATTAAGTTGTCAAGTACACTCGCAGGTTCGGCTATGGCAATTAGGATGGATGTTTTTAAGGAGGCTATGAAACAAATTCATACTGCCGTAGAAGATAAGGAATTGGAATTTTATTTTATGAACAATAGCATGAGAGTACTTTATGAGCCTAATGCCATTGTCTATGATGAAAAAGTACAAGACTCTACAGTTTTTTTAAAGCAACGAACAAGATGGGTTGCTTCCCACTATTTGAACTTTACGGCTATTTTTTCTGAGGGGATAAAGAAATTCTGGTTGAATGGGAATGCTGATTTTTTGGATAAAGCATTTCAGAGATTAATACTACCTCGTGTTCTCATTGTCGGGTTCTCATTCTTGTTGTCTTTTTTATATTTTATCCCTCTATTCAATTACGGATCAATCTTTTTTTATTTATTTATATTATGTGCTTTTAGCTACCTGTTGGCTATCCCCTCTAAATTCATCGATAAAAAATTGATTCACGCTATCCTAAAGTTGCCTTATGCATTCTTATTAATGATTTTAGCTTATTTTAAAATGAATAATTCATTGAAGGTATTTTCTCATACTCAACATGCTTTTGATGATGTTTCATTGGGCACGTCTCAACAGTCAATTAAATTGTCTGGGCATAAGCAAGGTGAGCTGTTGCCAATCCTTAATGATTAGATTTGAATCTCGTATTAATTTAAATTCTGAATGAAGTCTAGAACACGATATTATTTTATAATTCCATTTTCTGTAATCATTATATGTTTTTCATTTGCATCAGTTTGCCAACAACATCCCCCAGTAGAAAGTTTAAATGCAAAAACTAAAATTCCTATTGATGGAAGTAGGTGGTATCAACTTACTAATGCTTCAGATGGGTTAGAAAAATTATTCGACGGTGAGAAAAATGAATTTATATATACGGGAAGCAATAAGGTTATAAAATATTACGAAGCTTACTATCCTTTATTGGATGGAGAATCTATATCTATTGATAGCATAAGTTTTTTAGCAGGTGCTGGTAATTCCTCTGTTCCATTGATTGTCTTTGCGATAGACCGTAAATGGAATAGAATTCCAATAGCAACTTTTAGCGGAGGGAATGTTACTAAATGGATAGGCCCATACCCTGAGCGGCCAACTGTATTTAAGTTAGATACTCCTGTTAACGACATCATGTATTTAATGATTAAAGTTGGCGATATCCTCCCTATTGAAATTGAATTTTATGGTAATTATACAAAACCAAAAAATTTGCCGCCTTTGCAAATAAAGAATTCAGTTTTGAAATCATCTTTCGGTATAAATGCATTTGAATGGGATTTTGAGCATCCCAATAAACCCTCTTTGATAGACTCAACACGTTTTTTAGCGATCAAAAACTTTAGTGGTGTAAGGCATTATTTAGATTGGCAGAAGCTTGAAAGTGAAAAAGGAAAATATACGTTTAATCCAACAAGAAATGGTAGTTGGAACTATGATGCAATTTATGAAGCATGTAAATTGAATGGAATTGAAGTTCTCGCATGTATAAAGACCATCCCATCATGGATTCGTTCTACTTATCCTGAAAATCTTCGAAATGGCGAGAATAATCCATTGCCTTATGGTATGGATTTGTCAGATCCAAAATCATATATTGATCAAGCAAAAGTTGCTTTTCAATTTGCTGCACGTTATGGTGGTAACACAAAAATTGATCGTTCATTATTGAGTGTAAATGATGTGCCAAGATGGAATAAAGATGATGTAAATCAGATCAAAGTTGGAATGGGGCTCATTAACTATATCGAATGTGAAAACGAGCGTGATAAATGGTGGAAAGGAAGAAAAGCATACCAAACGGCCAGAGAGTATGCTGCTAATTTATCGGCTTTTTATGATGGACATCTAAATACAATGGGCCCTGGAGTAGGCGTTAAAAATGCAGATAAAAACATAAAAATTGTGATGGCTGGAGTTGCACTTGCTAACACCGATTATTTCAGAGGAATGATTGATTGGTGTAAAGAGTTTAGAGGATATCATCCGGACGGGTCCGTTAATTTATGTTGGGACATCATTAATTATCATTTGTATACAAATGATCCTAATCTCAAACGAGGAGTCCCCCCTGAGAAAATTTTGCCATATTATGGTGGTGAAACTGTTGCAAAATCTTTTATAGAAGCGGCCCACTTGTATGCTAATGATATGCCTGTTTGGGTAACTGAGGCTGGATATGATATAAATGATGGAAGTCCAAATAAGGCTATCCCTATTAAAAATAAAACTACCCTCGAAACGCAAGCAGATTGGATTTTACGCACTTCATTAATGTACTCACGAAATGGAATTCAAAAAGTTTTCTTTTATGAGCTTCATGATGATGCTCTAAACTCAAGAACACTATACGGAACATCAGGATTGATAAATGAAGATAATTCAAGAAGGCCTGCTGCTGATTATATAATTCAAACGTTGAATGCATTTGGAGAATATCAATTTTCTACATCTCTTAGTAAAACACCTGTGGTAGACGAATATCGACATCCTGTTTCTGGATTAATGTATGTTTTATACATTCCAGAAGAATCTGGCGAAACGGGCGAATATACACTTGACATAAAAGGTCAAGAGTTTGTAGATATATACAGACCTAAAATTGGCTCAGACAAAATGGGAATCACTAGAGCTAAGGTAATATCAGGTAAGGTCTCGATTCCAATAAGTGAAACTCCTATTTTTGTACGAGTAGGGAATCGGAAAAAATAAATTAGTATTTTATTAGCTTCTCTTTTTATATCTCAAATTAACTCAACAGCTACTTATCGCTTTCTAAAAAAATGTTTGAGGTCTATCTTTCCTCTTGGATTTATTTTATTAATAATCTTCGTCAATTCGTAGAATTGATTTTCCTAAATGATCTGGCGTTTATATGTCAAAAAGAAATTCGTTTAATGAAAATCAGCTTTAGTCGACTCTTTTCTTAAAAGCTACCTTATATAACTTACTATAAAATTCTTGATATATTAATTTGATTTGTGAAATAATATGGAAAAAGTTGATATTGGTATAACGTTTCATGATAAAATACCAAATTGTGAAATTAATTATGGTCATAACAATTGTAGCTAGTGCTGCTCCATAAAATCCGAAGTAGCTTAAAAATATATAAGCAATTATGATTTTTATTATAATACTGGTTGTGTTTGTGTAGAAGCATGTCTTTGCTCTTCCTATTGAGGTTAGCATATTAGCCGATTGATTCTGAATTATTCCTATAACTGAGCAGATTATATAAATTTTGAGGATGGTATTCGCACTCTCAAACGATGCCCCTGCAATGATAAGGATAAGGAATTTTGAAAATATAATTAGACATATTGCTATTGGAATCATTAAAGATAATAGTAATGCAATTGACTTTTCGAATATGCTATTTATTTTGTCTTGATTCTCTTCTGCGGATAATTGAGAGAATTTTGGAAATAAAACATCTGCTGCTGCATAAGATGGTATTTCTACAAATCCATTTAATCTGCTTGCCGTATTGTAATAGGATACTGATATCGGATTTAGGTAATTAGAAGTTAATAACTGATCGATATTGGAGGCGATGTTTGAAATAACTCCAGTTCCAAATACAAACGTTCCAAATTTTAATATCTTCTTTATGCTGGTTTTATTCGTTTGAATAGAAAAGGTTAAGTATTTATAGCAAATGATGAAAAGCGTAAACGTTCCAATTATGATACTAATTATATTCAATATCATTAGTGTTTCAAGTGAAAGTTCTTTGTGTAGAAGAAAGTATAATAAAATTGGGCCACTGAAGGTGATAAGCCTAGCTAATGTACCAATTAGAAGACCTTTGAAGTTTAAATACGATATTAGAACTGCTTCATAATGCGATAAGAAGATCATCGAAATCAATCCAGGAATATAGAGGTAAAAAAGGTTTGATAATTCACTGTCAGTATTTAACCAACTACTTATTTTATTGGAAAACACTATGATAAACAACATAAATAAAATGCTCATCAATGAATTCATTGCTAACGACGACCAAGAAATTTTATTTTTTTCTTCTTCATTATGACTACTCGTTACAAGTCGTATATGAGCAGCTTTTAATAAACTCCCTTTTGAGAATTCAAATGTTGTAATTATAATTGTGAACAGAGCCCATATTCCTATTTCTTTTTTGCTTAGGTGCCTTGCCAAAATCATGAAATTCAAAAAATTGAATATTGTATGTGAAAATCTTTGAATTGTACTAAGTAATGACGAACTTAGCCATGTAGATTTAATTTTAAACATATATATAAAGCTATTTAAACCAATTCTATTCTATTATACGATTTAGAAAGAATTTATTATGGTTAACGGATTATTTCTAGTTTAATTATTATTCATATAAAACATTCACAATGATTTTGTCTTATATAAAAGAAATAAAATTACAGAAAAGGAAAATGATTTCTTCAACATTTGTAATCTTATTCTCATGGTTACTTTTTTTCATTTTTTCCAAAGCTGAAATGATCAATATTACAGCCGAAGATGGAATTATTGAATCTCTAACCGCTTTTTTCCTCTTCAGTGCTTCAGTATCCTTTTTTTTGTCAAATAAGAAGCAT
>CANKGM010000176.1 GCA_947481355.1 Chitinophagaceae bacterium | reverse complement strand
TATTAATCCCGAAATCACGCTGCATGTAGTGAAATCATTTATTACTCCGGACATGGTGATAGAGCAATTGAATCGAAAACCTGATTACATCATTGATGCGATTGATAGCATTAGTCCAAAAGTAAATTTTCTCCGACTCGCTGTTGATATGAAACTTCCGGTAGTGAGTAGCATGGGCGCTGGAGGAAAATTGGATCCCACCAAACTTCAGGTGGTTGATATTTCTAAGACATACAACTGTCATTTTGCTCAGCAGGTACGTAAGAATTTAAAGGCTCATCAGATCTATAAAGGAATCAAGGTTGTTTTTTCTCCTGAGGAGGTCAATAAAGAAAGTCTTATGATGACCGATGGCAATAATTTCAAGAAATCAGCCTACGGCACCATGTCATACTTGCCGGCAGTATTTGGCGCAGTGGCGGCATCTGTCGTTATCAGAGATTTGATAAATCAGGTTAATTCAAAATAATCAGAATGATTAGTGAGGTCTAAGTTTTTTAGAGCACCTTAATCATAAGCTAGTTCTAAAAAATCTTCTTCGATTAGCGGTTCACCAAAGGTTTGTAACAAGTAGTTCGTTTTTTGAAGTAATTGTATGGTCATGGAGTTTAGGCCATAGTCTCCATTTCGCCATAATTTAAAAAATAATCCCTTGTCTATTTCTTTTGAGGGGGATTGCAAAATTCTGTGATGAATTACTGATATTAAATCATCATTCAAGTGGTTAAACACATCGTGTTTGAGTAAGTTTCTGGTGTGCACTAAAATAACATTTGAGTGTTCCATAAATTAATTTTAATTCAAGTTCAAATTGCTTCGTTAATAAATAATTAATTAGACGTTAATGAAATGTTTCTGCAATTAACATGTTAATAATTTGTGTATTCCTTAGATGCCAAACCATATTAACTTACTAGAGACGACAGTTCTGTAATTTCTGGTGCTTGTGCGATGGGTACACTTTTAAAATTTATCTCCATGTTTTTTAAAAGAATGCATTCAAGTTTAGAAGTTGATATTGTAGAATATATCAAAGCGTACCTCCTAGAATTTCCAGATATCGAAATCATGATTGGTTGTGATTCACAGAATTATGCAGACAAAACCATTTATGCAACGGTAGTGGCACTTTATAAGAAAGGTAAAGGAGCACATTTGTTGTATAGGAAGTGGAAGACTCCTCGGGAATACACCCGTTCAACACGTTTATTGACTGAAGTTTGGAATGCCATTGAAACTGCTGAATTAATGCGGCAGCATCAACTTCCTAAGCCAATCTGGATTGATATTGATTTGAACCCTGACCAACGATATAAATCAAATGAAGTATTCAGGCAAGCAGTCGGTATGGTTGAAGGAATGGGATACAAAGTAAGGTATAAGACCATGGATCCTATGATTACTTATGCTGCAGATTATCTCATAAAAGTGTAAATTAGCCTCATCGGTATTATTTAATTTACTCCATATGAGAAAGACGATTCTTCATTCATTCCTTATTCTATTTTTCTTTTTAGCAGTATCATTTTCTGCTACAGCTCAACGAACTGGACAGCATAGACCTCAATTCCATTTTTCTCCTGAACGTGGGTGGATGAATGATCCCAATGGCTTAGTATATTATGAAGGGGAGTATCATCTTTTTTATCAGTACTATCCCAACGCAACTGTTTGGGGGCCTATGCATTGGGCGCATGCTGTGAGTAAAGACCTTATGCATTGGGAAGACCTTCCCATTGCTTTATATCCAGATTCTTTGGGCTATATATTCTCTGGAAGTGCTGTAGTTGATGAGTTTAACACCACTGGGTTTCAGCGAGGAAAGGAAAAGCCTATTGTGGCGATATTCACGTACCACAATATGGAGTATGAAAAGGCAGGAAGAAAAGACCGAGAATCACAGGGCATCGCATATAGTTTAGATAAAGGCCGGACTTGGACGAAATATGCTGGTAATCCTGTAGTAAAAAATAAAGGAGATGAAGACTTTCGTGATCCTAAAGTATTCTGGTATGCACCAAAGAAAATATGGTGCATGACTTTGGCCGTTCATGATCATGCTGAAATATATGTTTCAAAAAATCTAAAAGATTGGAAATACGCTAGTGCATTTGGCAAAAATGATGGAGCGCATGGTGGCGTATGGGAATGCCCTGACCTTTCAAGATATATTGCAAGTGACGGAAAAGAGAAGTGGGTGTTGATGCAAAATTTAAATCCAGGTGCATTGAATGGAGGTTCAGGTGTTCAATATTTTGTTGGAAATTTTGATGGAGAAAAATTTACTAATGATAATCCTTCAGATCAAATCATGTGGTTCGATCATGGAACAGATAACTATGCTGGGGTAACTTGGTCCGGACTGCCCGCTAATAGAAATATTGTTATTGGATGGATGTCCAACTGGGTAGATTATGCTCAATCAGTTCCAACTGTTGATTGGAGAAGTGCTACGACTATTCCTCGGGATATTAAATTAGTGAAAACGGAATCAGGGTATAGGCTTACACAGCTCCCTGTAAAAGAGTTTAAATCATTAGTTGATCAATCCTCAAATTTAATTCGGAATGAATCTTCGTTAAAAGATAGTATCATATTGCAGAATGGGAAACTGCAACATTGTCTCAACTTAACATTTAATCTTTCTGATGCCTCACCAACTGAAGTAGGATTTAAACTGAGTAATGCATTGAATGAGCAAGTGGTTATAGGATTTGACCTGAAGAAAAATCAGTGTTATGTGGATAGGACTAATTCCGGCAAACATGAATTTTCAACCCTTTTTTCAGCTATACACCATGCAGATTATGTATTTGGGAAACAGATTACCGTAAAAGCGTTGATTGATGTCGCTTCGATTGAATTATTTGTCGACGAAGGGAAGTTAGCGATGACTGAAATATTTTTCCCTAATACTGATTTTGATAAACTTACACTATTTCAACAAGGTGGAAGTGCTACAAACGTCAAAAGTGAATTAATCCCTATACAAAGTATTTGGAAAAAGTAGAAGTAGTTGACATTTTATAGACTATCCTTTAGCTCATATTCATACACCTCATTGGAGAAGGCTAGCTCCATTTGTTTTCTATTGAATGCTTTTTCTTGATTAGAAAGAAATATTGTAGCTACACCATTTCCTATGAAATTGGTTATAGACCTCGCTTCAGACATGAAACGATCTACACCAAGCAGTAATGCTAAACCTTCAATTGGTATTACGTGGATAGCGCTAAGTGTAGAAGCCAACACTATAAACCCACTTCCTGTAACTCCTGCAGCTCCTTTCGACGTAATCATGAGTACTCCAATAATAGTTAGCATTTGACTTATAGAAAGATCGATGTAAAAGACTTGTGCTAAGAAAATTACTGCCATTGAAAGATAAATCGTTGTGCCATCTAGGTTGAAAGAATAGCCTGCTGGCACTACTAATCCAACAATGGATTTAGCACATCCCATTTTCTCCAGTTTTTCGATTAGTGAAGGAAGTGCTGCTTCTGAGGATGAAGTTCCGAGTACAATGAGCAGTTCTTCTTTAATATAATTGAGAAATTTTAAGATGCTTATTTTATAATAACGCAAGATTAACCCTAGTACTAGAAAAACGAAAATGCCCATGGTAATATATACAGTAAGCATTAATTTTCCAAGAGGCAGTAATGTGGCGATGCCAAATTTTCCAATCGTATATGCCATGCCACCAAATGCTCCAATGGGTGAAAAGAGCATTACGATGTGTAGCCCTTTGAAGACATATTTTGAAGCAAATTGCAATGCACTTGTAATTTTTTGTTTGTCTTTTAATTTGCTTAGGATAATTCCAAATAATATAGAAATAATCAAAACTTGAATAGTAAGATTATCTTTTAAGAATTTAATCCATGAAAAAGATTTTGCTCCCGATGTAAATTTGCTGATATCACCTTGTTGAATGGCATTGCTGTTTATGCCTGCACCTGGCTGAATGAAATGGGCCACTAGAATACCGATGATTAACGCAAGGGTAGTTACGGTTTCAAAATAGAGAATTGCTTTTCCACCAACACGCCCAACTTTTTTTAAGTCGTTCATTCCACTAATTCCCAATGAAATCGTTAAAAAAATAATTGGAGTGATAAATACTTTTATTACGTTAATAAAATAGGTTCCTGCTGGTTGCATGGCCACCCCTGTGGATGGGTAAAAATGTCCAATTAGCGCACCAGATAGTATAGCTAGTAAAACCCAAAAAGTAAGGTTAGTGAAAATTTTTTTCATTTCTTATGGCTGTATTTATACGTATAATCTTAAAGATAAGATGAACTGTGTATGAAATCACAGGATCTTGGTATACTTTTGATTCTTGGAAATATATAGGCATGCAAAAAATTTAATAATTAATTTTCTATTCAAATGAAAATATCTGGGTTTACGATAATAAGGAATGCGATTATCAATGACTATCCTGCGGTTGAGGCCATAACTTCAATTTTGCCTGTTGTAGATGAGATGATTGTTTCGGTTGGTAAAAGTGATGATGAAACGGAGGAATTAATTCGCAGTATCGGTTCTCCTAAAATAAAAATTGTGCAATCTGAATGGGATCTAAGTCAGCTGCCTGGCGGAAGGGTTATGGCACTTGAAACTGATAAGGCTATGCGTCATATTTCAGCTGATACTGATTGGGCTTTTTATATTCAATGTGATGAAGTTGTTCATGAGAAGTATCATCAATCAATTATAAATGCATGCAAAGAACAATTAAATGATAAGCGCATAATGGGACTCGTGTTTAATTATATTCATTTCTATGGAACATATGATTACTATGGGGATAGTAGAAGATGGTATAATAAGGAAATCAGAATTATACGGAATGATTCACGAATTAATTCTTTTCGCGATGCTCAAGGATTCAGAATGAATGGGAAACGAATACCATGTAAATTTATTGACGCTAGTATCTATCATTATGGCTGGGTTAAAAATCCGATTTTAATGGATCATAAGCTAAGAAACCTCAGTACCAATTGGATGGGAAAAGCAATGAAGGAAAGACTTCAAAATATAGATGGTGTTTTCAATTATGATGAGTTTGATTCATTAGCACGATTTGATGGAACTCATCCACAAGTAATGTTAAAACGAATAAACGAAAAGAATTGGGATCTTAATATTGACATT
>CANKGM010000175.1 GCA_947481355.1 Chitinophagaceae bacterium | reverse complement strand
GGATTTTTTACCTACAATGGCGAGTAGCTCATTTTTGAATGATGGTTCATTTATATCAAACAATTTATATTCTTTTGGGAAGGAGTTTCGGGCAACCGATTTATGTGTTTTGATGGAATCTTTAGCAGTATGTTCAGTCCAAAAATTTTTCTTTTGTGCAGAAGCCTGAGCAAAAATAGCAGTCGCAATGAGCAAGCATAATAATCTTTTCATAAAAGGGTAGTTTCGGGAAAGCTAAACTACATATTTTTTGTGCATTGATAAAAAAAACGTGTAAAGTGTTCATTTTAATCAGATTAGAGCGGATTCCGTTATTTTTCAAAAATAGCTAGTTTGAAAATCGAGGTTTTAAAGCAAAGTTCGCATCACATTTTTTTAGCACTTCACTAGGTTTATCAACTTCTAGATTGGCTAGGTATACACTACGTGCTTTTCATTATAATATCTAAGTATTAATACTTAATTAATAATCATCATGATCTGAAATCGTATGTTTCTCAGATTAAGAGGTAATTTCAAGATTGATATTTTTTCGCATATAGTTTTCCTTAAAACAATGTGCAATTTTTCAAACGGCTCTTTAAAAACATAGAATTGTGAAAACAACACTTCATCACCTTGTTAATGGTCAATGGAATTCATCAGATGATGTTTCAGTTGATGCAGAAAAATGCCAGCTTGTTCTCGCTTTTGGCTCTCCAGAGCTACTTACCAAACCTGCACATTTTGATTATTTACGCAGTCTCTATCCGTCTGCTGATATTGTTTCTTCTTCAACAGCTGGAGAAATCATAAAAGATGGTGTTTTCGACGACAGTATCGTTGCAATTGCTATTCAACTTGAAAACTCAACATTGAAGGCTATTAAAACTCAAATAAGTGAGCATGCTGATAGTTATGCAGCTGGTGTTTCATTGAAAAAAAGGTTGGATGCAGAAGATTTAAGTGGGGTATTTATCATTTCTGATGGTTTAATGGTTGATGGTGCGGCCTTGGTTAAAGGCTTTAGCGACAATAACGAAAAGAAAATTCCAATAACCGGTGGTTTGGCCGGGGATGCTGCACGATTCCAAAAAACGTTTACTGGTTTGAATGAAGTGGCTAGTCAAGGTAATATCATAGCTATTGGTTTTTATGGTGCGAATATACATATCGGCCATGGATCACTCGGTGGATGGGATGAATTTGGATACGAGCGACAAATAACACGTTCAGACAAAAATGTTTTATTTGAGGTTGATGAAGAGAAAGCGCTCGATTTATATAAAAGATACCTCGGTGAACATGCAAATGAATTACCTGGATCAGCTTTAATGTTTCCTCTGTCAATGAGAGTTCCGGGTGCAGATAAATACCTTATCCGCACCATTTTGGCAACCGATGAAGCAGCGAACTCGATGGTGTTTGCAGGTAATATGCCAAGTGGGAGTACAGTGAGGTTGATGAGGGGTGATATACAAAAGCTTATAAAGGCCTCTGCAACGGCAACTAAAGACTCTGTAGATTCTCTTAAAAACCATAAACCTCAACTTACATTGCTTTTGAGTTGTGTAGGAAGAAAAATCATTATGGATAATAAAGTTGAAGAAGAGGTTTTGGCAGCTCAGGAATTGTTGGGGAAAGATTGTACTGTTGCCGGTTTTTATACTTATGGTGGACTTTCTCCTTTTGGTGTAGGTACAGCATGTGAGCTACATAATCAGACTATGACGGTTACAACCTTTTCTGAATCTTAATCGTTTTATTATTAAAATAATTTTTCATCAAGTTTTCAACGTATGGAAGAGAAGAATGGTAGCTCCAATGAAGAGGCCCATAGTGATAAAGAAAAGTTGGATGCAAGTCTTCATAAATTAAAAAGTTATGACCTATCACAACTTCTTACAGTTAGTAGAGGTGATATGAGTTTTGTGCGTTCAATTGTTAAAATGTTTATTGCTAAGACCCCAATTTATATTGACCGTATTACAAAGGAATTCGAATCGGGACGATATCATGAGATGGGAGAAGTGGCACATCAATTGAAGCAAAGTGTTTATGCTATGGGTATTAACAGCATGAGGGTTCCAGTCATGGCTATTATACTTGTAGGCAGGAATAATACTCCCGATGATGATTTGCCTATTCATGTTGTCAACTTGAATCGCTTTGCAGAAATAGTAATAAAAGAGCTAAAAACTGATTTTGAATTCTAATATTTTTTAACAGCTAACCTATGAAAATCACTCAACTCATTTTTCAAAATAACGAGCTTAATGTTTTTGAGAAAGATGATATAAGAGATCCACAAAATGCTAATCTTATTTTGGGGTTTGGAAAAAAAAAGTTGATTGAAAATGGGGAATTAAATAATTTATTACAGAAGAGATTTCCTTCTGCGCAAGTTGTCCTTTGTTCAACGGCTGGAGAAATTGTTGGTGGTACTGTACAAGATGAAATTGTGGTGGTTACTGTCATTCAATTTGAAAAAACATCTATAAAAGTTAGTGCACAAAATATCACTCAATTTTCGAATAGTTTTGAACTTGGGAAATCGCTGATTCAACAGCTTGATAAAAAAGATTTGGCATATATTCTTATTTTGTCTGATGGGTTGCTCGTTAACGGAACACAGCTCGTGTCGGGTATGCAATTTGGGAACGAAGGAAGTATTTTGATTACAGGAGGACTTGCAGGTGACGGAGTGCAATTTGATTACACATTGGTTGGGATTAATACTAATCCTTTGAAGGGTAATGTAGTGGCAGTTGGATTTTATGGGGCAAATTTAGATATTAGGTCTTCTTCTATTAGTGGATGGGATGTATTTGGTCCAGAGCGCATTGTTACAAAAGCAAGTGGAACTAAAGTATTTGAGATTGATCAGCAAAGCGCAATTGATTTGTACAAGACCTATCTTGGCCCATATATTAATGATCAGACGAATTCAACATTACTTTTCCCGCTCGCTGTAAAGCTCCCGGGGAAATCGCACTATTTCGCTAGATCAATTCTGTCGATTAATCATAAAGCGAATTGTATGGTTTTTGCTGGCGATGTTCCAGAAGGATCAACGATACGATTTATGAAAGCTAGTTTTGAAAAACTCATAAAAGCTTCAGAACAAGCCGCTCAGCAAATCAGTGGTGAGAACATCAACTATTCTCCGGAATTGGCTTTATTGGTTAGTTGTGTTGGCCGTAAAACTATTTTAGATCAACAAATTGAGGAGGAAGTGGCTGTAGTGTCTGATCATTTTGGTAGCCAAACTGCTATTGCTGGATTTTATTCTTATGGCGAGATTTCCCCTAATATAGTTGATGGTCCATGTGAACTTCATAACCAGACAATGACCATCACAACGTTCAACGAACTGTAATAGCAGAGCCCGTGCCATATCATAAACTACTCGATAGACAAATTAAGAAAAATCTTCCTGACGAGCTTTTAAGCAATGAGCATGTTAGTCGATTCATTCAAGTAATAAGTGATTCTTACAAAGCTTTTGAACGGGATAAGGCGCTTTCTGAACATGCTTTTCAGGTAAGCGAAAATGATTACCTAGATATATATAATCGACTTAAGTCGGAAATAAATATCCGAAATCAATCTATTCAGAAATTGAAGGAGGCTATAGGTAGTATGGATCCAGACGTTAGTGCTGAGATATTACCTGGTGAAAACAATCTACTTGATGTAATCAATTATCTGAGTATGCAGATAAGAAAGAGAAAAGAAGCAGAATTTGAATTGATCTTAGCCAAGGAAGAAGCCGAAAAAGCCAATCAGGCAAAATCAGAATTTTTGTCAGTGATGAGTCATGAAATAAGAACGCCATTAAACGCTGTTATCGGCATTGGTTATTTATTAGCTCGACAGAACCCTAGAGCAGATCAGATTGATAATTTGCAGGTATTAAGAACTTCTGCAGACAATCTTCTTTCTTTGATTAACGATATACTAGATTTCAACAAAATAGACGCAGGTAAGCTAGAGATGGAGAATAGTCTTTTCGATTTAAAAAAGACTATACATGATCTATTTAATGCAATATCAATTAAGGCAAATGAAAGGGCAAATGAGTTAACTCTTTTTATCGATTCAACTATCCCTGAACAACTTTATGGTGACGCCCACCGCATTACACAGGTTCTTAACAACCTGCTTTCAAATGCGGTTAAGTTTACTTCAAATGGGAAAGTCAGACTTTCGTTAGTGCTTGAGAAAATATCTGAAAGTCATTGTACTATATTATTTTCAGTAAGCGATACAGGAATAGGAATTCAAAAAGAGAAAACAACAAATATATTTAATCCTTTTTCTCAAGCTTCTAGTTCTATAACTAGGGAGTTTGGTGGAACGGGACTAGGCTTGGCTATTTCATCTGATTTGCTCAAGTTGATGAATAGCGAGATTAAACTCGATACTGAAGTAGGCAAGGGGTCTAATTTCTACTTTACCCTGAATTTGGCCTATCTGAATCAGCAAGATAAAGCCTCAACAGTTTTGGAATCAGCAGCAGAGGACCTCTTTACAGCGAAGCTTCTTCTCGTAGAAGATACACCCTTCAACATTCTTTTTACAAAGCAGCTTTTGGAAGGATGGAATACAATAGTGGATGTGGCGGAAAATGGAGCAATTGCTGTAGACATGGTAAATGCCAAGCAGTATGATCTTGTAGTTATGGATTTACATATGCCAATTATGGATGGTTATACTTCTGCCAAGAGGATAAGGGAATTCGATCAGAGAACACCTATAATTGCTTTAACCGCATTTGCCGCCCCCGAAATTGAAGAAAAGATCCAAAATGCAGGAATGCAAGACTATATAACTAAGCCTTTTAATCCCGATACTTTATTTCTAAAAATTCGAAATTTAATTTCTCACGAAACAAATTCCTCAATTTAGTTATTCATGTTTTGATTTCTCCCGTCAATGTATACAATGTTCAGATGTTAAGGGTGTATTCTAGTATACATATTCAAATTCTCTTGAATAAAAAAACCACTTACAAGAATAAACTCATAAGTGGTTGATTGTGAAGTGCCATTTTGGGATTCTAATATTAAGCCTTCCCGACTCTGGTCGGGATGCTCTATTCAATTGATTATATTTTAATGTTATGGGATAAACATAAAAAAACCACTTACAAGAATAAACTCATAAGTGGTTGATTGTGAAGTGCCATTTTGGGATTCAAACATT
>CANKGM010000174.1 GCA_947481355.1 Chitinophagaceae bacterium | reverse complement strand
TCTTCAATTTCTTGCCAACGTTCAACATAGAATCCAAAGTCTACTAATATTTTCGCAATCATCAATTGTTGAAGGCATGCATCCAACCAGGTCATGTGCCCATGAGAATAGATTTGGTTGTATTCTTTTGCTACCCTAGGCTGATTATCCATACCTGTTCCCCATCCGCTGGTCCAATAGGAACCATCTTGCCAAGTTCTATTTAATTTTAGCCATTGATAGTAGCCACATAGCACTGGGAATATTTTATGGATTCTCGTGAGGTCTCCGTACTGACGGAAATATTCTAATTCACTCCATGGGATCAAGTTTGGCCCCGTGCTGGTTGGATCGTAGCGGTGAAAACAATCCCTTCCTGTTTCTCCCCAGATTTCTCTAGAGATGAATCCATCAGGATGTTGTTTGCCATAGAAGTTGTCTAGTGTTTGTTGAAAAGGGTAAGCACGCGAACCGTATCGAGCAAACATGGTGATGAAGGTAGAATCCCACATGAATATGTTGCCGTTGTAGGCGGTATCAATATAAGAAGCAATGAAGCCTGATTTTGGTGCAGGGTTTTTGATGTTTTTGAATGCGATCTCCCAGGCTTTCCAATACATGTCTATTGCTTGTGTATTGCCTTTCCAATAGGGGACAGGCAGAATTTCTTTCGCTTGTTGAAAGCTTGGCGCCGCAACTAATGTTGGTTTGGCATTTCTAAATTCATTTTCTGTAACAAAAATATTTTTAACGTAGGTATTCTTGTATTCAAGTTGAATATCACTATCCTCTGCTGTTGATTTGTTGTCATTGGAGGTTGATGCTATCGAAGAAACTGGAATAGCTGCAGAGCCAGCAATCATGAAGGAGTTTTGTAGAAACTTACGGCGAGAATCCATAACTAGTTAGTTTAACGAGTGAGTATACTTTTTATAGCTACAAGATTACAATAAAGATGGTAAAATGGGGCATAAAGACCCTGAAATGTTGAGAAATAGAAACAACTGAGCGTAAAGGGATATGTATCTTTTTTGTCTTTACATATGCCAACGAATTTGAAATTGATTTTCTTGTTAACGTATTTTAGAATAATTTACTCTCCTAAATACATATATGATGAAGAAGTTTATGGTTGATATTATTTTAGAAGGCTTGGATCATGAAACGCGCATGAAACTTCTTCCGAAAGAGCAGGAGCTAGTTAAGGTGTTAGAACAAGATGGTACAATCGTTGATAATTTTATCAAACTTGATATGTCAGGTATTTACATGGTTATCATGGCAGCGGATGCAGAGGATGTGCATGCAAGGCTTTCTATTCTGCCTTATTATCCCTATATGAAAATTACTATAGTTCCAATAAGGGTAGTAAATAGTGTAAACCAGTAAAAGACTGATATTCGGTGAATTTTATTTTCACATATACAAAACCTGTTTTACTTGGCACATTGCTGATCTGTTTTATTTATTCCCATGCACAAACCTCAGGAATTATTCAGCTAACAAACAATGCAGTTTCCCCGGCTCCGGCTTTTTCGTTAGGCGCACCTGCTATCTTAAGCTCCACAACGTTTCGAAAAGGAAATTTTTATTTTAATCCTGAGTTTAATATAGGATTAAACTTAAAGCCCTGGACTATCATTTCCAGAATTGGTTATTATGTAATGGAAAATAAGAAATCAACGATTAGTCTGTCCGCAAATACCAATTGGTATTTCATGAAGAACAAACCATTAGTAAATGATCAAGAATATCAGGTGCAACAATATTATGCATTTGAATTCAACGGAGAATTTCGACCTAAAGAAAATCATCATTTTACTTATTTATATTGGCGGTCTGGTAAAATGACTAGGAAGGGGGTATTATTTGAAAACTTTGTCAACTTTGCTTATGAGTTTAGTAAAATTAAATTAGGATCTAAAAACGTATTCATGTTGAAGCCTTGCATTTTTTATTTAGAAGACAAGGGATGGTTGTCCGGCTTTTTCACTTCACAAACAGCTTCTTATAAAAGAGAAAACTGGAAATGTAATGTATCCCTCTTAACTTGTTTGCCACTTAGCAATATGCCAGGAACAAAATTTATCTGGAGTGCTGGGCTGAATTATCCATTTTAAATTTCTCATTGATCTATGTTTACACTTTCACGTCATAGTTTAATGGCTTGAAAAGAATAAAGAGTTGACGTAATTGAGATTTTTTTGAGTATCTTAAAATCATAAAAAAATTATTCAACAGATGAACAAGCGCTCCTTTATAAAATCTACTGCCATGACAGGCATTGCCGCAGCCATAGGAATGGATACACTGGCTGCATTGTTTGATTCCAAAAAAAATGTCCCAGCAGATCTTTTAGCTAGTGATGCCGACTTCTGGGGTAAGATCAGAAAAGATTATTTGTTGAAACCAGACTACATCAATTTGGAGAATGGGTATTATAATTTCGTGCCCCAACCCACCTTGGAAAAATATATCCAACATATACGAGACATCAATTATCAGGCTTCGTATTATATGAGGACAGTTCAATGGGATAATAAAACCCGTATGGCTGCAAAGCTAGCGGAAGTTGCAGGTTGTTCTCCAGATGAACTTATCATTACCCGAAATGCAACGGAGTCATTGGATTTAGTCATTGGCGGACAAGATTGGAAAGCCGGAGATGAAGCAGTAATGGCTGTCCAAGACTATGGATCAATGATTGATATGTTTGAACAAGTATCAAATCGTTATGGTATAAAACTGGTCAAAGTATCTGTTCCAAATCATCCTGAATCTGACGATGATATAGTTTCACTTTATGCCAATGCCATCACCACAAAAACAAAATTGATGATGGTTAGCCACATCATTAATATAACCGGGCATATTCTTCCAATCAGAAAGATATGCGATATGGCTCATTCAAAAGGAGTGGCCGTTATGGTCGATGGGGCTCATGCTTACGGGCATTTTCAATACAAAATTGATGATCTTAATTGTGATTACTACGGCACTTCTCTTCATAAGTGGATGAGTGTCCCCCTCGGAGCAGGTTTTCTGTATATTAAAAAAACAAGGATTGACAAATTATGGCCTTTACTGGGAGATGGTAATAAAGATATGGCCAGCATCAAGCGATTGAACCACACTGGAACACACCCATGCGCAACTGATCTTGCCGTTGAGGACGCACTTGATTATTACAATATGATGGGCGGAGAGAAGAAAGAAAAGCGGATGCGTTATTTGCAAGAATATTGGACTGATAAAGTAAGAGGGCTTCCTAGAATTATCTTGAATACACCTAAAGATCTAAATCGTGTATGTGGTATTGTGAATGTGGGTATTGAAGGAATTAACCCTGTAGAAATGGCTACGAGATTGATGAAGGAATATAAGATTTTCACTGTTGGAATAGACTATGCCAATGTGCAAGGATGTCGAATTTGTCCGAATGTCTATACATCCCTCGAAGAACTCGACATTTTTGTAGAGGCACTTAAATCCATGGCAAAAAAAGCATAAAACTAAGGATAATCAAATAAGGTAGTCAGGATAAGATTTTCATTCTTGACTTTATATTAATTTCATTTTTATACCTAATGGTATAGTGCAAATAAGGAGTTTTATTTCCCACGTTTTTTTAAATCAACCTTTTGAAATTGTTGTTTAAATCCGTAATTTAATTCATCAATTGAACTCCTAAAAACTCAACTATGAGCAAGAAAATCTTTTTGAATGAATCTGAAATGCCTAGACATTGGTATAATATCGTTGCTGATATGCCAAACAAACCCTTGCCTCCATTGCATCCTGGTACAAAGCAGCCAGTTGGTCCTGAAGACCTCGCGCCACTTTTCCCAATGGAATTGATCAAGCAAGAGGTTTCTGCTGAACAGTATATTGAAATACCTGATCAAGTAAGAGACATCTATAAAATTTGGAGACCATCTCCACTATTCAGGGCTACTGGTTTAGAAAAACTATTGGATTCGAATTGTAAGATCTATTATAAATATGAAGGGGTGAGCCCAAGTGGATCACATAAACCCAATACAGCGGTTGCACAAGCCTATTACAACAAGCAAGAAGGGGTTAAGAAAATCACGACCGAAACGGGAGCAGGACAATGGGGTACAGCCCTCAGTTTTGCTTGTAAGCAATTTGGAATTGAATGTGATGTATATATGGTAAAAATTAGTTTTGATCAAAAGCCATATAGAAAGATAATGATGAATATGTTTGGAGCCAACGTATATGCATCACCAAGCGACAGAACACAAGCGGGTAGAAACATACTTGCTCAAGATCCAAACTCTACAGGAAGTTTAGGTATTGCTATTTCAGAAGCCATTGAAATGGCTGCACAAGATCCCGATACTAAATATTCACTTGGTTCTGTATTGAATCACGTGTTGTTGCATCAGACTATCATAGGACAAGAAGCAGAAAAGCAACTGGAGATGGCGGGAGATTTTCCTGATGTTGTGATTGCACCGCTAGGTGGTGGATCTAACTTTGCAGGGATAGCATTTCCGTTTTTAAAGCATAAAATTATTGGAGGAAAAAATATAAGAGCCATAGCGGTAGAACCTGCATCTTGTCCAAAGCTTACAAAGGGTAAGTTTATGTACGACTTTGGCGATACGGCAGGGTATACTCCATTATTGCCGATGTATACACTTGGGCATAATTTCAGACCAGCTGCTATCCATGCAGGAGGTTTACGTTATCATGGTGCAAGTGTATTGTGTAGTCAATTATTGAAGGATAACTTAATTGAAGCGCAAGCAATACAACAACTCGAGTGCTTTGAAGCGGGTATTGCGTTTGCAAAGTCGGAGGGTATTATTCCTGCGCCTGAAGCAACCCATGCAATTGCTCAGGTTATTCGCGAAGTGAATAGAGCAAAAGAAGAAGGAACGCCAAAGACTATCCTATTTAATATGTGCGGACATGGTTTTGTGGATATGCAGGCTTATGCAGATTATTTCGAAGGCAAGCTTACCAACCATGAATTCACTGACGAAGAATTGTTTGGAAATCTTCCAGAGGTTGATGCATTGCAACCATAGATTTTTCAAGAGTTAGAAAAAAATGCTAATCCCTGCCAGAGAAGGCGGGGATTTTTTTAGGCTATTATTTAGTAATCTAATTGTTAATAGAATTTTTTTTTGAGAATATGACTTGAACTCTAGTGGGTAGAACTTAGACTTGATACTTAGCCGTATTTAAAAGTGAATAAAATAATG
>CANKGM010000173.1 GCA_947481355.1 Chitinophagaceae bacterium | reverse complement strand
GCCTAGCCAATACTGCATCAGATCCAACATATCTGTAAGTTTGAGAGAAGAATTGTCCACCCAACCTTGTATCGATGCTTGCACTAAGTGTAAACCTTTTGTATGTCAATGAAGTTTGAACGCCTAATAATAATTTCGGATTAAAGTTTCCTACGATTTCTTTAGCGTCAAAAGCTCCACCTTTATATTTTTGGTGATACCCTTCATCATCCAACAAAGGCCATCCATAATAAGGAGACGCTTTATCAGTAACAGTCAACAATTGGTTATCCCAAATTTGTCCGATTTTACCATCACTAATCATTGGAGAACCATCAGCATTAAAGTTATTAGGTATTACCTGTCCTTTAGCATATGTCCAAGATCCACTAGGTCCATCAGACCAGAATCTGTAATAAGGAACTCCATCAGCAAGAGAAATTACATAAGAATTGTTCTTAGTGTAATTCACACTAAGGTCCCAATTTAGATTTTTGTTAGAAATCAATGTTCCAGCCAATTGCAATTCTATACCCTTGCTACGAACCAAACCAGCATTAATTTGACGGCTTGTGTAACCAGAAGAAGGAGGAGTGCTGATACCTAGAACTTGGTTTTTGTTATCAGATTGGTAAACTGTTCCTTCAAATCTCAAGCGATTTTTAAGGAATGCAAGTTCAATACCAAACTCTGAAGAGATTGCTTGTTCAGGTTTCAATTCAGGGTTTTTAAGTGTTCCTGCAACAGATTGGATAACAGTAGAACCAAAGCTTCCAATACCAAGAGAACCATATAAATTATATGGATCAGTGTCTTTACCAACGCTAGCGTAACCACCGCGAACTTTAACCATATCTACACTTGAACCAAAGTTGATTAATTTACTTAAAATCAAACTAAGAGATGCAGAAGGATAAAAGTATGAGTTTGCATTTGCAGGTAATGTACTTGACCAGTCATTTCTAGCTGTCACATCCAAATAAGCGATGTCTTTGAATCCTAAAGTAGCTGTTCCGTATAAGCTATAAAGAGCTTTTTGAGAATAATAACCATTAGATCTCAAAGCGGTTGGACTGATGTTCGATAAGTTGAACAATTCAGGAGCAATGATACCCACACCAGATTGAGAATAACTCATTTGGTTAGCACCATATACATACTGTAAGTTTCCACCACCTGAAGCAGACAATGTGAAATCATTGAATGAATTACGGTAATTTACTAAGAAGTCAGTATTGCTTTCTGTATTAAGAATATTCTGTAAACTATAATATCCATTTTTCTCTTTGTAAAGAGACTTAGAAATTTTGGTTTCACGTCTTTCATTCAATAAGTCTTGAGAGTATCTTACGAAAGCGCTGAAATGTTTATTGATTTGATAATCCAATTTAACATTACCAAACAACCTATTACGCAAGAAACTATTTTTTACTTGATTCAATGTAAAGTATGGGTTGTTGTCAAAATCAACTACGTCAAATCCCAAATCAGCTGGAGGCATTGCCTTTCTTTGCTGAATTCCAGGAGTTAACCAATAATCTTTCATTTGTCTAACGTCTACACTTGGAGATAAATAAATGATATCTTGGTAAACACCGCCGCGATCACCTGCTGCAATGTTATCAGCATTAGAACGTGTGTAGTTTAAAGAAGATGTGATTTTGAATTTATCATTTATCTTATGCTCAATATTTAAACCAAGGTTATTACGACCCAATCCAGTAGTAGGAAGAATTCCTGTATTAGCTGTATTGGTGTAAGACAAACGATAGGTGTCCTTATCTGTAGAGTTTTCAATTGATACACTGTTCACAGATGTCATTCCGTTCTGTACGAAATTCTTAAGGTTGTTATACCCTTTCATTTCATATGGAATATAATTGCCATTGGCATCTTTTTCACTATTCCATTGAATAGCTTTGATACCTTGATTCAACGGGGTACCAAAACGATATGTATTGGTTCCAACTAGATCCAGGATATTAACACCATCTAAACTGTTGTTAGCGTTTGGAGTAGTATATGAGTGGTCACCGATACCATATGATTGGTTCGTTGGTAAAAACTTGTATGGTGTAGCCAATTCATTGCTTGAGCTAAATGTAACACCTAAACCTTTTGATTTTTTACCAGACTTGGTTGTAATCAAGATAACACCGTTACCAGCACGTGATCCATAAAGGGCTGCAGCACTTGGGCCTTTCAATACAGAAAGACTTTCAATGTCGTTAGGGTTTAAATCTGATATAGCATTTCCATAATCGATTGTGTTATCGTTACCAGTGTTGGTACTTACGTTATTCAACGAGTTTTTTACTGGAACTCCATCAATTACGAATAGTGGTTGGTTATCTGTATTCAATGAACGAATACCGCGGATAACCACACTTACTGATGCAGTTGCTGCACCACCGGTAGAACTGATGTTAACACCAGATACTTTACCAGCCATAGAGTTCAACAAGTTAGTCTGAGCAACTTTATTCATGTCGTCGCCCTTGATTTCACCTACTGAATAACCAAGTGATTTTTTTGCCCTAGTAATACCTAATGCTGTAACCACTACATCTGATAGTTGACCAGCAGCAGGCTGCAATGTTATGTTGACTTCAGCTTGACCAGCAACATTCACTTCTGTTGAAGTATATCCAACATAAGAAATAACCAATACAGCTTTAGGACCAGAAGCATTGATGCTATATTGTCCTGCGGCATTGGTTGTAGCTTGTCTTGAAGTACCTTTTTCAGTGATGGTAGCTCCTTGTAATGGACCGTTAGCGTCCTTTACTGTACCTTTTACTACAAAATCAAAATTTGTTGCAGATTCCATTGTTGCATCTGCCATCTCAAATCGAGCATTAACCTCTTCCTTGAAGTTATGGTTCACTGCAGTAATTTCTCGTGCAGACAACCCTCCAGAAAAGAAAAACATGAGGTACAAAGGCACTTTTAACCTCTGTACAAAATTTAAGGAAGTACACCTTTTTTTCATATTTGTTATTTTTTTTTACCCGTCAAGATTTAGTTTTTTTCACCCAAATCCCAAAAAGTATGAATTAAAGAGACTCTAAACATAGAAATAATTTTTCATATTTTGTTAAAAAATGTCTTTTTTTTTAACATATCGTGGAAATAAATCAGCATGTGCAAAAGTGTCTAATTTACACGTCGAAAAATCAAACAGTAAGCTTTGTCTTAATTAGACTTAATCCTATGCCCTTTTGCTGCATAGTACCATATCACTAGATAACATGGAACTACCATCCAATAGGCAAGATGAGGAGAAAAATGATCTGCAATGCGACCATAAATTAATGGCAAAATTGCACCTCCACCAATGGCCATAATAAGAATTGATGATCCTGTTTTGGTAAAACTTCCTAAACCGCTAAGCGCTAATGGCCAAATAGAAGGATACATCAACGCATTGGCTAATCCAAGCAATGCAATAAAAACAACCGAAACCATTCCAGAAGTAAACAAAGCTGTTAGGCAAAATAAAATTCCAGCTAAGGCAGAAAATTTCAACGCCTGTTCTTGTGAGATTAATTTAGGAATACATAGAATTCCAATAAAATATCCCAACAACATACCACCAAGAGTGAAACTCGTAAAAAATTTTGCAGTAGCCAATGGGATACCCTGTGAAGAACCGTATAGTATTATTGTATCACCAGCAATGACTTCAACCCCAACATATAGAAACAAAGTAAAAGCCCCAAGCAACAAATGTGGAAATTGAAAAATGCTTGTCTTCTGTGTTGACTCAGCAGAACCAAACTCTTCTTCCTCCTCATCAGGATTAATTTCAGGTAATCCAGAAAAATAAATTAACACTGCCAGTATTAGCATAACAACAGTCATAGCAACATAAGGCGCAATGATTTTAGACGCTAAGTTTTGTAATGCAATAATTTTTTCTTGCACTCCCATTCTTAGTAGGTCCGTTTTAATTTGATCGGTATTATCTAGAATGATTGACCCTAAAATGATTGGAGCAAGTATACCCGCCACTCCATTTGAAACACCCATCATGCTTATACGCTTTGCTGCACTATTTCTTGGGCCCAAGATGACCACATAGGGATTTGCTGCTGTTTGCAGAATAGCCAACCCACTTCCTTGTATAAATTGTCCTATTAAGAACAACAAGTATGTTCTGGAATGTGCAGCAGGAATAAACATCGCTGTACCGATGGCTATTAACAACAGACCCAATGCCATGCCATGCCTAAATCCTGTTTTTTTTAATAATGCAGCGGAAGGAAGAGCAAGTACTAAATAAGAAATGTAAAATGAAAATGCAATGAGATAAGATGAAACATTATTCAACTCGCAGGTAATCTTCAGATAAGGTATCAAAACTGAACCTAACCAAGTAACAAAACCAAATACAAAGAATAAAACACCAATTATAAAAAGGTATTTGAAACGATGCTGACTCGAAATTGCTAATGTTGATGTTGAATTGTTCATTATCTATAAAAATGTATCAAGTGCTTTTCTAACACTGCCACTAGCGAGTAATAATGCTTTAGCCTTATCATAATCTGTGATGGATGATTTTTCCATCAACATTTTAACAGCACGATCCGTAATCTTATCGTTAATTAATTTTACATTAACCATACGATTATCTTCTACCCTTCCAAGTCGAACCATGGTTGTGGTACTAATCATATCGAAGAGCATTTTCTGCGCTGTTGCGCATTTCATTCGTGTACTTCCACAAATGAATTCAGGACCTGTAATCACTTCAATAGGGAAATCGGCATACTGGGCAATAGGCGAATCGGGATTACTCACAATACATCCAGTAGTTACATTATTTTCTTTACAGGCCATTAATGCTGACAACACAAATGGAGTTGTTCCACTTGCTGAAATGCCAATAACCATATCCTTATCTGAAATATTTTTTTCTAGGAGCATTTGCCAACCCGCCTCTGTATCATCTTCCTTTTCTTCTAATGCTTGCACTAAATTTTCTTTTCCCCCAGCAAGTATTACGTCCACAATACCTGGCTCAATACCATAAGTGGTTGGCAATTCAATTATATCTAACACCGACAACCTACCTCCGCTTCCAGCACCTAAATAAAACATTCTACCCCCTGCTTCAAGGTGACTGACAACCGACTCAATCAAGGCATTAATTTGTGGTAATGATTTTTCAATTTCAAATGCAACTGTCTTGTCCTCAGCGTTAATCGCTGTTGTCAATTCAGCAATACTTTTCTTTTCAAGATCTCTAT
>CANKGM010000172.1 GCA_947481355.1 Chitinophagaceae bacterium | reverse complement strand
TTCAATTTTCATTTGTTCCAGCGTCTCTTTGGTTACATAGATTATATCGCTCATAAACTAATTTTTACATGCTTAACTTGAAAAAAATAGCAACGCCTCAGAAAAATCTGAAGCGTTGCTGTATTGCAAAAGTAATAAAAAAAATTAAAATCAATGCCTAGGCGGCAGTTCCAGCTTTTCTAACACAACATTAGCCATCTTCTCAAGCGCTTCATGACTATAACCCCCAATATGAGGTGTTATGATTACGTTAGGCCGTTCTGTTAAGTTAGTCAGCATAGATAACTCTTCTCCGCCATAGGACTTAACATTTTCATTTTCAAGAACATCTAATCCAGCTGCACAAATCAACCCATTATCAAGTGCTTCAATTAAATCAATTGTGTTGACTACTTTACCCCTACTCAGATTTAGAAAATAAGGAGCTTTTTTACAATTTCTAAAAAAATATTGATTGGCAAAATAATGTGTTTCTGCAGTTAATGGCACATGAAAACTAATTACATCTGCCTGATTTACAATTTCTTCTAATGTAGATTCTTGAACACACCCTTGACTAAATCCGGTTTTATATTTATCGTACACTAATATGCTAACATCAAACACAGATAACAATTGAGCAAACCGACTGCCTGTATTTCCATAACCAATAATGCCAATTGTTTTCCCTTTAAGTTCCGTACCTCTGTTTTCATCACGCAACCAAACAAATTTTTTCACTTGCTCATTAGATAATGAAATTTTATGCATCAACGACAAAAGAATTCCTAGTGCATGTTCGGCAACAGCGTCTCTATTTCCTTCTGGACTTGCTACGCATTTTACACCTAGTGAAGAAGCATAATCAACATCAATTAATTCCATACCGCTACCAAGTCTACCAATCCATTTAAGCAATTTAGCCTTGTCTAATATAGCCTTATCAATTTTTAATCTGGTAGTAACAATCATTCCTTTATACTCACCAATTATATCCATCAATCCTGCGTAGTCAATAGTATACTCTTCATGCACCTCGAACCCATAGGATTCTAAACGCTCTCGGAGTAGCGGGTGAGCATAAGCAGTAACAATCACCTTAGGCCTCATTGCATTTTATTCAGAAGGTTAACAAAATCTTGAACAGATAATTGTTCTGCCCGTTTAGTAAATATTTCCTCTTGCAAAATTTCTTTTTTAAAATAGGGTTTCAACGGATTCCTCAACTGCTTTCGTCGTTGTCCAAATGCAGTCTTAACAAGCATAAGAAATTTTTTAAAATTTTTGATCTCATATGGATTTCCAATTCCGGTAAGGCGAATGACTCCACTTTTAACTTTTGGAGGAGGATCAAAACAACCTTCATTAACATCAAACAAATATTCAGCTTTGAAAAAGGCTTGGGTAAGGACACTTAAAATTCCATAATCTTTTGAACCAGGTAAGGCACAAATTCGAATAGCCACTTCTTTTTGAAACATTCCCACCATTACTTCTACTGATTCTCTCCATTCAATCACCTTAAACACAATTTGAGTAGAAATATTATAAGGGAAATTACCTATCATGGTAAAGGGCTGATCAAAGGGTAATTCTGCATCTAAAATGCTGGCTTCAATAAGTTTATCCTTTAGTTCAGGAAACCGATTTTCTAAATAAATCACTTTTTCTTTGTCAATCTCAATGGCTTTAAAGTCCACGCCCTTTATGTTCAACAGGTGCGTTGTTAAGGCCCCTCCACCCGGACCAACCTCTAATAATCGAGTAAATGGATGTGCTTTAAGTGAGTCAACTATGCTGACACAAACCGTTTCATCCTTTAAAAAGTGCTGCCCAAGTGATTTTTTGAGTGTATACATCCTATCCAAAATTAAGACAAAGATCCCCGTTTTCATTGTACCTTTATGGAACATTAGAAAAGAACGAAAATGAGTGGACAAAAAAGACCTGTGATAGGCATTTCTGTGGGTGATTTAAATGGAATCGGTATTGAACTAATTATCAAGACCTTTTCAGATGGTCGTCTTATGGATTTTTGTACACCTGTAGTTTTTGCCTCTAGCAAAGTGTTGAACTACTATAGAAAATTGTTACCTGACATAAACATTAATTATACAAGCATTAAAGAGGTATCTAAGGCTATTCCTAAACAATTGAATCTCTTTAATGTGTGGGAAGAGGAAGTGGCTATTCAGCCTGGTCAGATGAACGAAATAGGCGGTAGGTATGGTGTACTCTCCCTACAAGCTGCAGTAAAAGCATTAAAAGAAAAAACCATTGATGGATTGGTCACTGCACCACTTCATAAATTTACAATTCAAAGTAGTGATTTCAATTTCACTGGACATACTCCCTATCTCCAAGAAGCCTTTCAAGCCGACGATGTATTGATGCTCATGATTGCTGAAAATATGCGGGTTGGTTTACTTACAGAACATATTGCTATTGGAGAAGTAGCAAAACATATTTCCAAAGAAAAAATCATCAAAAAAATAAACCTGTTAAAAACAAGTTTGAAAAAAGATTTTGGTGTAGATAAACCTAAAATAGCCGTTCTAGGATTAAATCCGCATGCTGGAGATGAAGGATTAGTGGGAAAGGAAGAAAAAGAAATTATTCGCCCAGCCGTATTGGAGGCTAAAAAACCGGACTGCATTGTGATGGGTCCATATAGTGCGGATGCTTTTTTTGCAAGAGGCAATCACGAAAAATTTGATGCTATTTTAGCCATGTATCACGACCAGGGTTTAATTCCTTTCAAGTCATTAGCACTTGGCGAAGGAACTAATTTTACAGCTGGTTTAAGCGCAATCAGAACATCACCTGATCATGGAACAGCCTTTGATATTGCGGGCAAGGGCATAGCTGATGAATCTTCATTTAGGGGAGCTGTATTTGCAGCCATTGATATTTTTGACACCCGAATGGGCTATGCTGAATTAAGAAAAAATCCAATGAGGAAAATGTCGGCACAAGTTGTTGCCAACGTTGAAGATGAACGAATAGAAGAATAAAGGGTTTTATTTTCTTATCTAAATCATATCTAATGAAAAAGATTTACTTAACCCTAGTACTCTTATCATTACTTTTTGCTTGCCCCAATGTGCTAAAATCACAAGATGAAACATCAACACGCAGCGAAAAACCAATATTCAAAAGGAATCTGATTAAAGTAAATTTAACTGGGCTTGCATTACGCAACTATGGTCTTCAATTTGAAGAGGTATTAAATAAAAGAATATCAGTTGCATTAGCATACAGAATCATGCCTAGTGGGAACATCCCATTTAAAACATTCATAACTAGTCGGAGCAATAATTCTCAATCTGCAGAAGACGCCTTAAATGCAATCAAACTAGGAGGCTCAGCGCTAACAGCAGATTTGAGGTTCTATCTTGGCAAGAAAGGTTATGGTCGCGGATTTTATATTTCTCCTTTTTATCGGCATGCAACATTTAATGCCAATGGTTTAAATTTCGACTATACTGACATTAATAATCAGAGTGCAGTCATAGATCTTTCCGGCAACCTTTCAAGCAATACAGTTGGATTAATGCTAGGCTCACAATGGTTTATTGGCAAAAAACTTTGCATAGATTGGTGGATAATAGGCCCACACTATGGAACTGCACACGGTATATTTTTAGCTCATACAAACGTTGCATTGGATCAACTTGAGCAAGAAAGTATTCGATCTTCTCTCTCAACGTTTGATATTCCATTCACAAAGGAAAGTTATACCGTATCTGCCAATGAAATTAAATTATCTCTAGATGGGCCTTGGGCAGGCATCAGAGCAGGTATACAATTAGGCTTTAGATTTTAGTAATGTAAAATTCGATTACTATATTGAGGGTAATATAAAATGTATTACCCTTTATTGATTAAATAAGAAGAATAAATAACTTCTATTCTTCCTTTATTACCTAATGCTTTTTTAACTTCTTTTTTGCCGCCAAAGCCTGATTCATATTCAAGCGTCACTGCCTTCGGTAAGCTAAACTCTTTGGTATTAAAAATCATTTTTACCCTATCAGGAAGTCCCCATTCGCTGTATTTCCCATACTCAAGCTCAAGCTCATAGGTTCCATTTTGCTTAGTAGTAGCAAGCGCTTTTTTGATCAAGAGCTCTTTCTCGCTAACATAAAGTGTTAAGATAATTAGGTCTGATGATTCTGCATTCGGAACAAGCTTAAGTACAACCAATGATGCCCCTTTCCATACAATGTTACCCCCTGGAATAACAGTATAATTACCTTCCAGAATGAGTGAGTTTAAATTGACACTCATTCCTCCTTTAGGAAGTATAGACACCCCACCTTCCTTTTTAATCTGAAATTGATCAGGGTATTTATAGAAGATATTAACTTTTGAAATAGGCAGCTTCAAAAAAGCAACATCAGTTTTTAATTGTGCTAGTGCAGAATAATCTTTCACCTTAGCTAATTTTTCCTTTAGCTTTCCCATGAGCACATCACTAGATTGTGCACTCAACTTGGCGAACCCTACAATAACGATTAAAAACAAACAAACCTTCTTCATGAGCCTCTTTAAGCCACGAAGTTACGCAAATGAAAATCGATTTGAAAATGTTCCCTCTTTGATTGAATTATGGAAGGAATGAATCAGCTTCTCTGTATGCTTTTATTAGCGCCAGTTCACCTTCTTTGCCATTGATTGAGTTGCCATGCTCCATGCCAAGAATACCCTTATAACCCTTGTTGTATAAGTGTTTGAAGATGTTTTTATAATTCACTTCTCCCGTTCCTGGTTCATTTCTATTTGGATTATCTCCAATTTGCATATAGCCTATCTCACTCCAACACTTATCAATATTGGCAATCATATCGCCTTCATTTCGCTGCATATGGTACATATCAAACAATATCTTACATGCACTGCTATTTACTGCTTTGCAAATCATATACGTTTGAGTAGAATGACGAAGAAAAAGATCTGGATTATCGCTCAAAGGCTCAAGAACCATAACCAATCCATTGCGCTCGAGTATTTCTGCACCTGGCCTAAGAGCTTCGATCACATTACCAGTTTGAATATCAAATGGCAAAGAACGATCTACATTGCCTGGAACAACCGTCATCCATTTAGCATTGCAACGCTTGGCCACTTCAACAGCCGTTTTACAATCACGAACAACTACATCTTTAAATTCTTGCTTACCAGTAGTTAAGCTCAAACTCCAATGCCAATTGTTTGTCGTTACAACAAATACACCCATTTGCATACCAAGCTTTGCTAACGTATCACCAAT
>CANKGM010000171.1 GCA_947481355.1 Chitinophagaceae bacterium | reverse complement strand
TTGAATTGACGGAGGTTAACATTAGTAAAACAGAAATACTTGCCCCCTATTCAGGAAGAATAGGATTAAGAAACATTAGTCTAGGGGCGTACCTCACTCCATCTAACCTTATTACTACTTTAAGCCAAGTAGACAAGAAAAAAATCACATTCAGCGTTCCTGAGAAATACAGTTCAGAAATTAAGCAAGGAACAAAGATTAATTTTGGGATTGAGGGAACCGATAAAAAATATACAGCAACTATACTTGCCTCAGAATCAGTTATTGAGTCTAACACCCGAAATTTAAAAATATTAGCAACAATCAATGACCCTGATCAGAAACTAACACCAGGTACTTTTGCAAAAGTTAGTCTAGAGCTTGGCAAAAATGAACATGCTGTTCTTGTTCCTACTCAAGCAATAATACCAAGTGCACGTTCTAAACAATTGATATTATATCGAGATGGTAATCCTGAATTTGTCAATGTTACCACAGGAGCACGTGGTGTGGAAACAGTTGAAATCACTAGTGGCATTCAATCAGGAGACACTGTTGTAACAACAGGACTCTTATTTATTCGTAAGGATTCTAAACTTAAGATTACCAAGATTCAATAGTAATATTCAAAAAGACATCAATGAACTTATCAGAATTAAGTATAAAACGTCCTGTCTTTGCCGTTGTTTGTTCAATCATTATTTTAATCTTTGGGGTAATTGGTTATTCCTATTTAGGGATAAGAGAATATCCAGCCATAGACCCGCCAGTTGTAAATGTAAGAACATCATATATTGGGGCTAATGCCGAAATCATCGAACAACAGATAACAGAGCCAATAGAAAAAGCTGTAAATGGTGTACAGGGAGTAAAAAACATTACTTCTTCAAGTTCACAAGGAAGCAGTAATATCACCGTAGAATTTGAATTAGGTGTCGATTTAGAAAGAGCAGCAAATGATGTTAGGGAGAAGGTTTCTCAGGCATCAAATAAGCTCCCACAAGATATTGATGCCCCTCCAACTGTATCAAAACAAGATACTGATTCCGAACCAATCGTATATCTCCAAATGCAGAGCAACAAGAGAACGTTGCTTGAACTATCTGATTTGGCTGAGAATATCGTGCAAGAGAGATTACAAACTATTCCAGGTGTTAGTGCGGTTAATATATTAGGACAGCGTCCTGCTATGAGAATATGGTTTGACCCCGTAAAATTATCCGCTTATAAACTAACCATACAAGATGTAAAAACAGCACTTGACAAAGAAAATATCGAATTACCTGGAGGAAAGGTTCGTGGTAATACTACAGAACTTACAGTTAAAGCCTATGGAAAACTTACTACTGAAGAAGATTTCAATGACCTGATCATAAAGCAAACCGAAGGAAACATTATCCGGCTAAAGGATGTTGGCTATGCCATTATTGGTCCTGAAGTTGAAGAATCACTTTCTAGAAAAAATAATATAAGTTCTGTAAATGTTGCGGTGGTTGCTCAACCAGGTTCTAACCAAGTTGCAATCGCTGATGAATTATACAAACGAATTGATGTTGTTAAGAAAGACCTTCCTCAAGATATAATTTTAGAGGTTGGCTTTGATAAAACACGTTTTGTTCGTAAAGCCATTTCTGAGGTAAAAGAAACATTGATCATTGCGATTCTTCTTGTTGTGTTAATAATATATCTATTCTTTAGAGAATGGTCAATTGCGTTTAGACCGTTGATTGATATTCCTGTTGCATTGGTAGGTGCTTTTTTTATCATGTATGTTGCAGGCTTTTCCATCAATGTACTTACTTTATTGTCTTTGGTATTAGCAACGGGATTGGTTGTGGATGATGGAATTGTTGTAACAGAAAATATATACAAGAAGATTGAACAAGGAATGGATAAATGGAAAGCAGCACGAGAGGGTTCCAAAGAAATTTTCTTTGCCGTCGTTTCCACTTCCTTGACCTTAGCAGTTGTATTTTTACCTATCATTTTCTTACAAGGATTTGTGGGCAGGCTGTTCAGAGAATTTGGTATAGTTGTAGCAGGAGCTGTATTAATATCCGCGTTTGTTTCCCTATCACTAACACCTGTTCTAAACATTTACCTCACCAAAAAGAACGTACACCAGCATTCATGGTTTTATACAAAAAGCGAGCCTTTTTTCAGAGGGATGGAGTCTGGATATAAGAAGTTGCTTGAACGTTTTATGCAAAAAAGATGGATTGCTTTAATCATTGTATTAGCCTGTATAAGCATCATCTATCTTGTAGGAAAAGGGTTGCCGAATGAATTGGCACCTATGGAAGATCGTAATAGAATTCGAACCAGCATCATGGCACCCGAAGGAACAGATTTTGATTACATGGATAAAGTTGTATATGAATTGGCGCAAAAAGTAATCGATTCAATTCCAGAACGCAATATTGTACTTTCATTCGCTCCTAACTTCTCAGGTGCAGGTGGATCTAATGGTGCATTAATGAGTATAGGACTAGTAGATGGAGGAACAAGAGCAAGAAGTCAGAATGACATTGCACAACAGATGAATCGCATGTTCAAAGATTATACTAATGTGAGGGTCCTTGTATTACAAGAACAAACAATTGCTGTTGGTCAATCCTCACGAGGGTCTTTACCAGTTCAATATGTTTTACAAAATTTAAATTTTGATAAATTAAAAGAAAAAATCCCTGCATTTATGGACGAGGTAGTAACTAGTCCAGTCTTTCAAGGAAACGATGTTAACCTGAAATTCAACAAGCCAGAAATTCAAGTAACCATAGATCGTCTAAAAGCAAGCGAACTAGGTATTTCAATTCTTGATATATCCAACACATTACAACTTGCTTTAAGCGGTAGACGTTTTGGTTATTTCATCCGAAACGGAAAACAGTATGAAGTGATTGGTCAAGTTGATCGAAAAGACAGGGATGCACCTTTGGATTTAAAATCATTTTACTTAAGAAGTAGAACCGGAGATTTAGTTCAGCTTGATAATTTGGTAGCCATTAATGAAACAGCCAACCCACCAACCATTTATCATTTCAATCGGTTAAAGAGTGCTATTGTTTCTGCTGGATTAGCCCCTGGAAAAACTATAGGAGATGGAATAGCCGAAATGGATAGAATTAAAAAGAAAGTATTGGATGAATCCTTTACTACAACACTTAGTGGCTCTTCACGTGACTTTGCAGAAAGCTCATCGAATACCCAAAATGCCTTTCTATTAGCCCTTGTATTAATCTTCCTTATTTTAGCTGCACAATTTGAAAGTTTTGTGGATCCATTTATCATTATGATAACCGTTCCGTTGGCATTGGCCGGAGCAGTATTAAGCCTTTCCTTGTTTGATCAAACCATTAATATATTTTCACAAATTGGCATTATCATGCTTATTGGTTTGGTAACTAAAAATGGTATCCTGATTGTAGAATTTGCTAACAAAAAAAGAGAAGAGGGCCTTAATAAAATAGATTCCGTAATCGATGCATCAGCTGCAAGACTAAGGCCTATTTTAATGACTACCCTTGCTACTGCACTTGGTGCATTACCTATTGCTATGGCATTGGGGTCTGCGGGAAAGAGCCGTATCCCATTAGGAATTGTTATCATTGGAGGTTTACTATTCGCATTGATACTTACTTTATTCGTAGTACCTGCATTGTATTCATATATTTCTAGGAAAAAAAGAGACGCACATGAGAGTTAGCAATATTGTCATTATTCTTTGTTTATCAACTTCTGTTTTTTCGCAAGAAAATAAGTTCACTGCACAAGATGCTATACATGTAGCATTAGAACAAAACTTGTCCATCCAACTTGCACAGACAAACCTTGACATTGCATCCATCAATAACAATTGGGGTAATGCAGGAGCATTGCCAATCATCACCGCCAACATAGCAAATACTGAAGCAGTATCCAACATAGATCAAAAACTTTCTAGCGGATCAAATATTCAGCGAAGTAACGTAGCCAATAATACATTAAATAGCAATATTGGTGTATCCTGGAGAATTTATAATGGATACAAAATCAAGGCTACCAAAGAACGTTTCGCAACCATTGAACAAATTGGAGAAATTGCTTTTAAACAGCAAATTGATCAAGTAATTTATGATGTGCTAAACAGTTATTATAATATTGTACGTCTAAATAAACAAATTGCTTCTATCACTGCTATTATTGACCTCTCTAAAGAAAGGTTGAAAATTGCAGAGACTCGCTTTAATGTTGGTAGTGGGGCTAAAACAGATATGCTTCAAGCCAAAATTGATCTTAATACCCAAGAAATAAACCTACAAAACATCCAGAAACAGGTTCTAAATTCAAAAGCTATAATCAATGCGTTATTAAAACGAGATCCCAGTTCCGCATTTGAAGCTTCTGAAGTACAATTTGCCATTCCATCAATTGATTATAAATCATTTTCAGATAAAATAGAATCTCAAAATCAAGACATATTGATTGCAGAGAAAGAAAGATCTCTTTTAATCAATGAGCGAAAAATAATAAACTCACAGCGAAATCCAACGGCAACCCTAAACTCGAATACATACCTAAATAGATCTCAAGCGAGTGCTGGACTTTTTCTAATCAACCAATCATATGGTCCAAATATTGGATTAACCTTTGGCATACCTATTTTTAATGGTAATATTTACAAAACGCAGTTAAAGGTTAACGCGGTAATGCAAAAGCAGAAATCAATACAAATTAGTACCCTCAAAAATGACCTAAGACGAGATATGCTAATAGCGTATCAGGAATACCAAAATGCAGTTTCAGATGCTAAGATTGAGGAGACTAATGTAAAATATGCTGAAGAAAATAATATGATTTCTACAGAACGATTTAAAAAGCTTCAAAGCAATTCGATTGAATTGAGACAAGCTCAATTGAGTTTAAGTGAAGCACAAGATCGATACATTAATGCTCAGTATAGAGCGCAAATTGCAGCGTATACACTGAAATTCATAACTGGAGAAATCAGCAAGTTCTAACTCAAAATAGATCGTCTCGATTAAAGAATCGATAGATTACTTTATCAATTTGAAAATTCTATTCCAGCGTGGACCATTTTGCCAAGAGAACCAGATCAATGATGCCTTGCCTACTATATGATCTTCTGGTACAAAACCCCAAAACCTTGAATCCTGAGAGTTGTGTCGATTATCGCCCATCATCCAATAGTAGTTCATTTTGAATATATAGGAATCTGATTTAACCCCATTAATATACACGGCTCCAACACGCTCTTCCCATGTATTTTGTACATA
>CANKGM010000170.1 GCA_947481355.1 Chitinophagaceae bacterium | reverse complement strand
TTATTTCTATTGTCTTGGATACACAAAATCAACATTCATTTTTAATGATACTTGATGCGTTGACCATGCAAGAGATTGCAAGAGCAACTGTGCCTGAGCCTATTGTATATGGGTTTCATGCTGAATATTTTCCTGAGGCAGCACTATAATTGAAATGACTTAAGGCATTGGATGTTCCCATGGAGATCTATAGGGGCGTTGAAGAAGCTTTGTGGCCTCGGCATCTCCAATCACTTCCATTTTTTTATGATCATATCGAATGGGTCTACCTAGTTGCATGGATATGTTGGCTAGGATACAGCTAGCAGTTGAAATATGTCCTTCTTCAATATCGGCAACGGGTCGACTTTTATTATCAATCGCATCGATAAAATTTCTCATGTGCATGCGTGTGGCAGAAGCAGCATGTAGTTCAATATCTTTTTCGTTGAGGTCTTCTGGATATTTTTCTCTTTCATACAGGGTATCGCCATGTAGTTTTTTACCATCATCTACTGGAGTAAAATCATATTTCATCGGGTCACCAGAAAGGGTTCCTTTCTCTCCATATATTTTAAAAGCCCATGGATAATCAGGGTCAGCAGAAGTTCCCCATGTTCTATGTTGCCATACACAGTTCAATCCATCGTATTCGAATATGGCATGTTGCGTATCTGCAATATTGCTCTTACCACTATGATTGCCGTATATGCCTCCAGTGGAGCTTATTTTAGTTGGCCATCCAAGATCAAGCATCCAACGTACAGCATCAAACATATGGATGCACATGTCTCCCATAATACCATTTCCGTATTCCATGAATGCACGCCACCATCCTCTGTGAGGTAATCCATCAAAGGGGCGAAGCGGAGCTGGTCCAGTCCACATGTCGTAATCAAAAAAATCAGGTACTGCTTCAAGTGGCGGATTACTTTCGTTACGCATGTGGTAGTAACAGCAAATTTCAACATGATGAATTTTGCCAAGTAATCCAGCATCAACAATATTTTTTTTCGCTTCAACTAAGTGTGGCGTACTTCTTCGTTGTGTACCAACTTGAACAATGCGATCATATTTTCTAGCGGCAGCAAGCATGGCTTCACCTTCTATTACATCGACGCTGATGGGCTTTTGCACGTATACATGTGCTCCAGATTTGATGGAGTCGATTGTTTGAAGAGCATGCCAATGATCTGGACTTCCAACCAAAACAATTTCAGGTCTTTGTTCTTTCAACATCGTTCTATAATCATTGTAAAGCGGAATTTTTTTGCTGTTTCCAATTCGATTGCTGATGCGTTCTGTGGCTTCTTGCAACTGCCTTTTGTCTACATCGCAAAGTCCAACTACTTCTGTAGGAGCCACTTGCATCAATCGAAATAAATCACTTTTCCCATACCAGCCGGTGCCAATTAATGCAACTCGTCTCTTTGGGGCATAACTCCATTGGTCAATACCACTCGAATGTAATGATGCTAGTGCCAATAGGGCAGAAGAGTTGCGTAGAAATTGACGCCTATTTTGAGGGGAATGCTTTTGCATGTAAATGGTTTTATATCCTACTTATTAAATTAGATTAAAAGTATAATGTATATCTTATTGATTATCTAAAGCTACTAAAAGTGATTTAGGATCGTACATGTTGTAAACCTTAGTTATTTTATTATTTTTTACGCCGATGGTGCTATTAACATAGATGGTAATGACATTCCCCTTTGGAAATGAAAAGTTCACATTAAAAAATGCATGTATCCATTGGTTTGTTCCATCCACTTCATTAGTAAAATCAATTTGCTCATAGTAGTTGGGAATTTCTGTGCTTCCATAGCTCATTTTAATTCCTTTTTGATAGATAAAATGAATTGAATGTGAAAATTGCTTAGGAGATAATACATCGGTCAACTGTCTATCATAGATCATTGCAGAATCTGCATAGAAAGTGGAAGTTTTTAGCGAGTCGTCATCTTTAATTGATTGGAGGTATGATTTAACCATATCAATTTCTGGACTAGAAAACGTTACGGTGCCCTCACTTTTTTTACTCTGCATATAGGTATAATTGTTATTGCAAGAGGCGAGAAATAGTTGAATAGTTAATATAGTGAACGCAGATAGTTTCATGAATTTTAATTCTTTTTCCAATTTACTGAATGTCATCGTGTTAGGGAATATTTATTTTACATTCATTAACAAAATTTATGCAGCATATAATTTAAGATTTTTGTCTTTAGGATGCACTGGACAAGCTATAACAAGATATCAAAAGCCTAACTTTGTAGTATGTTGATTCATAACATATATACTATTGCATCTAGATTTCTGCCTAAAGTAATTCTCGGATTAATGAAGCTGGGTTTAGTAGCTGTGTCTATTTTTGTATTACATTCTTGTACTAAGACTATAACAAAACCTTTTCAGACCATAAAAGGTGATCCGACTACACAGCTTGCATTATGGAAGGAGAAGAATATTTCTAGTTATGAAATGACTATGAAGATATCCTGTAATTGTATTCAAGGGCGGGTTGGTCCGCATCATATTGTGGTAGAAAATGATATAATTAAGACCGTGAATGATTTGCCTTATGATTCCACTAAAACAGGTCCAATTCAAACAATTAATCAGTTGTTTGAATTTATTCAAGTTGGATTAGCAGCAAATCCTTATCAACATTCATTAGATTACAACGCACAATATAATTATCCTCAAAAAATATTTTTTGATTTTAGTGAGCAGATAGCAGATGATGAAGTTGGTTATGAGATTACTGAATTCAAAGTATTATAAAAAATATTGATCATGCGCAAGAGTATTCTAATAGTGCTTTCATTTTTTCTGTTTCTTTCTTGCACCAAAGAAAGTAATGGTAGTAAAATAAATCCTAATGAATGCATCAAAGGGAAATTGGTTTTGAAGGGAATTTGCCAGAATTATGTTATAGAAGTGATTTCAGGAAATATTGATCCAACACTTATTGAGGGTACTTGGGAAAATCCACTAACTCATGAAGTATACAAAAATGTATTTGGTCTAGCAAGCATTTGTACATTTCCTCCAACCTTAAATGAAGGAGACGAATTTTATTTTACCGTTTTTAATTTTATCGGCATTCCTGAAGATTTTCCTCCTCAAGACTGTGTACAATGTCAGGCCTATAGCCCAATTCCAGACAAAAGGTTGTTTATAAACATATGTGATAATTAAACAATTAATCTGTTGTTATCACTGAAATCAGCGTAAAGGTATTTTTCGTTGCAAGCAATTTGTAACATATCATTACATTTGGTGAAATAAAAAACATCATGCAAGAACAGAATTTTAAAAACCATGCTAAAATGGTGCCCGGATTTCATTATATTGTATTACCTGCACTATTATTATTGATTATCGGAGCAGCCATCAATTTTTTTAGATCTTCTGAAGGAAATTGTTTACCTGCTGGATTATTACTCATCTCACTTATTGTTATTATGTTACTTTCATCCTTTGTAAGAAGTTTTGCTTTGCGTGCTCAGGATAGGGCCATTCGTGCAGAAGAAAATTTTAGGTATTATATAATGACTGGAAAGCCTTTCCCATCTGGATTAACTATACATCAAATTATTGCCTTGCGATTTGCTTCTGATGATGAGTTTGTGGGGTTAGTAAAAAAAACTTTGGATGAAAAACTTTCCAACAAGCAAATTAAAGCTCAAATATCCCAATGGAGGCCTGATTATTATCGCGCATAGTTTATACAATAATCCATAATTTTAGTAGATACTATTTAATTAAATCAACGATATGCTTAAGTACACATTTTTAATTGTTGTTTGTTTATCATTGCCTGGTTCTTCTGTGTTCGCACAACGTGCATCAAAAGAGAATTGGGAATCGATGTTCAACGGGAAGGATCTTAGTGAGTGGACAGTGAAGATTAGAAATCATGATGCAGGGGATAATTTCGGTAATACATTTCGTGTTGAAGATGGGAAAATTGTTGTGCGGTATGATGCCTATGATAAGTTTGATGAACGTTTTGGTCATCTATTTTATAAAAAGCAATATAGCTATTATCGTATTCGCCTTCAGTATCGTTTTGTTGGCGATCAAGTTAAAAACGGGCCGGGTTGGGCCTACCGAAACAGTGGAATAATGATACATGGGCAATCGCCTGAGAGTATGGGTAAGGATCAAGACTTTCCAGTTTCTATCGAAGTACAATTATTGGGTGGTAATGGCAAAGACAAACGTTCGACTTGCAATCTTTGTACACCTGGAACAAATGTAGAGATGGATGGTAAGTTGTTTACTCCACATTGTATCAATTCTAAATCTGAAACATATCATGGTGATCAGTGGGTTAAAGCTGAAGTGCTTGTACTTGGCGATTCAGTTGTGGTCCATTATACCAATGGCAATGAAGTGCTTTCTTATCAAAAGCCTCAAGTTGGTGGTGGTGCAGTAAGTGGTCAAGAGATTATTTTTGGTAAAGACGGTGATTTGCTAAAAGGAGGAACTATATCACTACAAAGCGAGAGTCATCCTGTTGAATTTAAAAAAATTGAAATTCTAAATCTTGAAGGCTGTATGGATCCTAAGGCGATTAATTACAAGTCATATTACATTCATTCAAAGCCTGAAGATTGCCGCTACAAGTAATGACTCAAAATAATAGCATTTTGTATGAAGAAGTTGGGAACTAACTATCTGCTTTTTTTATTTTTATTTTTTTGTTCTCACGTTGCCTTTGCACAGCCCTTTAAAGATGCGATTGATGAATTTCATCGGCTAGATGATATAACTATGCCCAAGAAGGGAAGTATACTTTTTGTGGGTAGTTCTTCTTTCACGAATTGGAAAGATGTTCAAGAGTATTTTCCAGCTTATCCTATTATAAACAGAGGGTTCGGTGGATCAACACTTCCTGATGTAATTCGGTATGCAGAGGAAACAATAGTTAAATATGCTCCAAAGCAGATTTATATCTATTGCGGAGAGAATGATATAGCAGCCGACCCATCGATTTCTGCTGATACAGTGCTCAGTCGATTTAAATTTTTATATAGTATCATTAGAAAAAAATTAAAAAAGAATACACCGATAGTATATGTATCAATGAAGCCTAGTATCGCTCGATGGAAATACGAGAGCAAGATTATTGAATCGAATGGACTGATTAAGCAATTCATTGAAACTCAAAAAAATATTCTTTTTTTAGATGTGCATAGCGCAATGCTTAATCCAAACGGCATGGTGATGTCTGATATCTTCTTAGAAGACCAATTGCACATGAATGCAAAGG
>CANKGM010000169.1 GCA_947481355.1 Chitinophagaceae bacterium | reverse complement strand
GGTAGTCCAGAAGCAAGGCAATTTCAACCATAACATCCGTCAAAATTTTATTTATGCATAAGGTCGGCCTCATTATAAAAAGAGAATATACAACCAGGGTTAGCAATAAACGATTCATCCTTACTACTTTCTTAATTCCTGTTGTATTCATTCTATTCATTGCGGGTTCAGTATACTTCGCTACTAGTTCAAAAGAACAACTAACCGTAGCTGTTGCCAATGACCCTGGCTTCTTAAAATCCAACTTAAAAAGTGATTCAGGAAATGTAACATTCTCTTTTGCCGAAAATGTTGATAGCCTAAACTATAAAGCAAAGAAGATTGATGCTATTCTCTATACAAGCATTGTAAATGGAACCTTAGTGAGCAATCTGCATTCTGAAAAGCAGATTGGTTTTGAAGCAACAAAATATATTGAAAGACAACTCAATAAAGCCGTTGAAAATAATATGCTTCAGGAAAGTGGAATCAATAAATCAACACTCGATTCTATCTCAAATGCATCAGAAGACAACGTGACGCTGACCAACATGGTTGAAGACGGTAAAGGAAAATCAAAAGAAGCAAACACGGGAATAGCCTATGCTATTGGATTTGGCAGCGGATTCCTTATCTATATGACCATGTTTATTTTTGGTGCGATGGTTATGCGCGGTGTTGCTGAAGAAAAAACAAACCGTATTGCTGAAGTCATTGTTTCTTCCTGCAAACCTTTTGAATTGATGCTAGGCAAGATTATTGGCATTGCAGGTGTAGGCCTTACTCAATTATTATTATGGATACTACTTATGGCGGTGCTATCTAGCTCTCTGTCAATATTCATTCCTGCGGAAACCTACCAACAGTTTCAACACGCACAGCAAGGTCAGGATGTACTCAATACGGCTACCGGCAATCCCATGGCTATGAAAATATTGCAAGCCAAAGCAGAGTTCATCGAAGGTGTAAATTGGTTTATGGTTATTGGATGTTTCCTTTTTTATTTTCTTGGAGGATACTTGTTTTATGCTTCCCTGTTTGCTGCTATTGGAAGTGTAATCAATGAAGACCCTCAAGAAGCACAGGCGCTAATGCTCCCTATAACCATGCCTATTATCTTTTCCTTTGTAATATTAAATAGTGTTCTAAGTAATCCCGGAAGCAATATGGCTGTATGGACTAGCATCATTCCATTCACATCACCCATCATCATGATGGGTCGAATCCCTTTTGGGGTCCCAGGGACAGTACCCTATTGGCAACTAGCAGCCTCTATGTTAAGTCTTATTGGAGGATTCATGCTAACCACATGGCTTGCGGGCAAGATATACAGAACAGGCATCTTGATGTACGGGAAAAAAGTAACCTGGAAGGAAATGATCACCTGGACCTTCAGAAAAAATTAGTCAAAACGGTCAACGTTTAAACATTGGCATAATATTTGACGTAATCTTGCTATATGAAAATCCTCATTAGCTACCTGAAGCCGTATAAATGGTTAGTTATCCTTACGATGGTACTAGCCTCCATCAATACCGTTTTTTCGCTTATAGACCCGATTATCTTTGGTAAGATTATAAAACTTGCTCAAGACACTAATAATCTCCAAGAGGCAGGAAAGCCCTCTTTATGGAGCGACTTTCTAAAAGCAGTTGTTGTATTGCTTTGCCTATCTATGGGAACAGCAATGATGAGTAGAATTGCTAAAAACTTTCAAGACTACTTTGCAAACGTTGTCATACAAAAATTTGGAGCACGCATTTTTACAGAAGGATTGCAACATGCGATGAAGCTTCCTTATCAAGAGTTCGAGGATCAACGCAGTGGAGAAACCTTGAGTATCTTAACCAAGGTTAGAACAGACACAGAAAAATTCATCAACTATTTTCTTAATGCCCTTTTCGCCATTTTAGTTGGCATCACCTTTGTATTCATTTATGCATCATTATATATACACTGGTCAGTTCCTATTGCCTACGTGGGTGGAATTTTGTTTCTTTCTCTCATTACCAATGTATTGAGTAAGAAATTAAAAAGCATTCAAAAATCAATCGTAAGTCAAACCACCTCCCTTGCTGGTACCACCACTGAAAGTTTGCGCAATATTGAATTGGTGAAAAGCCTTGGCTTAACCCAACAAGAGGTGAAACGACTAAATGCAGATACCTACAAAATTTTAACCTTAGAACTTACCAAGGTTAAACGTATTAGAAGCATTAGCTTCTTGCAAGGGACTATGGTTAACACCTTGAGGCAAGTAATTCTATTTCTTTTGATGTGGTTAATTTTTAAAGACAAGATGCAACCACATGAAATGGTTACAATGCAATTTTTCTCCTTCTTCATATTTGGCCCGCTTCAGGAGATTGGAAATATTATTCTTTCTTATCGTGAGGCAGAAGCCTCAATTGGCAACTACCATAGGTTAATGGAAAAAGAACCAGAAAAGGCCCCAGTTAATCCTGTGCCACTAGGAGATATTGAAAACCTACAATTCAATAAAGTTGGTTTTCAACACATCACTGCGAAGCAAAAAGCAATCGACAATATCAACTTTAGTGTCTCACGAGGTGAAACCATTGCATTTGTTGGACCATCGGGTTCAGGGAAAACAACCTTAATGAAATTATTGGTTGGGCTATATAGACCACAAGAAGGAAATATTTTATACAATGGTCTTGATGAAAATGAAATCAATTTCGAAGATCTAAGAAAACAAATTGGATTTGTAACCCAGGACACACAATTATTTTCAGGAACAATAAAAGAAAATTTATTATTCGTTAATCCCACTGCAACAGACAGTGAGCTGAACGATGCGTTGAATAAATCCTCCTGCTTTAATTTATTAAATAGAGCAGACCAAGGACTCAATACCGTTATTGGAGAAGGTGGCTTGAAACTTTCAGGAGGAGAAAAGCAACGGATATCCATAGCAAGAGCATTATTAAGAAGGCCGCGCGTGCTCTTATTTGATGAGGCCACATCAGCACTTGATTCCATAACAGAAGAAGAAATAACGGATACTATCAGAGAAATCTCGTCTAGAAGGGAACAAATAACTCTATTGATTGCGCATAGACTTTCCACCATCATGCATGCTGATAAAATATACGTTCTTGAAAAAGGTGAAATCGTTGAAACAGGATCACACAATCAACTACTGGATGAGAAAGGACTTTACTATGCGATGTGGAGACAACAAATAGGCGAACGAAAAAAATCTTGATGCGACATCAATGTTCATTGCTAACATTATCATCTTCATCTTTATAATGAAGTACACGCTTCAATAAACTCTGTTCTGATAATTCTTCCACTTCGCTCAAGAGCACCTCTAGAGCTGATGTACTTTGGAAAATTTCGATTAATGAAAATACTAACGAAATTAATAATGATAATAAGCTGATAGCAAATAAAAAATTTGCCAATTCTGTCCATGTATTATAAATACAGTACATGCAGATTACACAGAGTAAAAAACTGAATACGCCGCATCCCTGCATCATTCGAATATAATTCAATCGCTTTCGTAAACTTTTTATCTGAAGGATAAGATTGGCTTTGTTTTGAACCCGATTATAATCATCAAACAATTTTCTAACTAAACTAGTAATAGCCAAAAACCGATTGGTATAGGCCAACAGCAATAAACTAATTGCAGGAAAAAGTAATGCTGGAGTAGTAATTGAAATTTCCATTGTACTACAAAGCTAACAAAGAAATTATTATTGAATACTGACCTTGAAATCCAAGGCTAAGTCTGTATCACCAACAGTTACAAAATCATTCGCTTTCTTATATCCAGGTTTATGCTTTAACGTAATTACTACGTTCCCCTTCCCTTGAGACTGTGTGGTCCATGTTGAATGAAGTCCAAATGGAAGTTGCGCTTGATCAAGGTCAAGATCCCGAATAATTAACCCATTTAGGGTAGATTGAAAATAAAATTGATGATCAGCAGATTCATCAGAAATTTCTGCTGATGCATTGGTTATAGGAGTGGTACTCTCATTTAGCAACTCTAACTCACATCGGTAAATTGTATTTGGCGATAATACGATTTCATCAAAACGTAGAGGTACATTACCTCCTTCACCATCAGGGTCATTGAATTCAAATACATGTTCATCACCAGAAATAGTTTCAGTCAACTTAACTCGAACAGTAGTAATCAATTCTCCTTCATTGGGATCCACAGGATTTTTTATACACGAAATCCCTGAAAAAAGGAGCATTAAAAAAAGTAACATGGTGTATTTCATGTCGAATTTTTAAAAAGGGATTTTTACTTTAAGGGAAATATTCCTACCTCTATCCAATGAAAAATACCTGAATGCATTCATGTAATCACGATACGAAGTATTCAATAGATTATTCACTGAAAGAACAACATTAATTGTTCGCTTTTTAAATACAACATCTGAATTTGCATCCAGATTAATCAAAGAATAAGCAGAGGGTGGTGACATATAATCAGACGCCATTGTTGTTGAGCCATCCGATAATTTCACTTCTATGTTTCCGGTAGCCGGAATTCGGGTTTGCTCAGTTACATGCTGAAAGGCTACTTGAACAGAGGACTGTTTTAATTTTTTACTATCAGGAAAAAAATATTCCAATTGCAGTTCATATCGATCTGCAGGCATCTGAATCAACCATGTTTTTGCATGCTGATCATATGCACGAAGCAATGACCCTTTCACATGAGACTTCACATGATTTCCTATCAAATAAGCAAAACTAAAATCAGCTCCAGATAAGATAGCATTAGTTTGGGCATAATTAAATGCAGGAAACGCACCTCTTATGGTTAACAAAGGAGGATATATCGGTAGCAAATAAATGAACCCATCTATCACTTTATTATAAATCCCAAAATCCGCTTCAAACTTATTTTTATTGTACAATATAGAAGCCATGTTGGAGAATGCTCTCTCAACCTTTAACGATGGATCACCTTTTTCAATTCGAGCTGCGCCATGATGTAGCCCATTACTGAACAATTCATTGACCTGTGGAGAGCGCCATGCTGTAGACGTGGTAAATGACACCCTGAGGTATTCATTGAATCTATACGCTGCAACACCTGTGCCAGCAATTCCAGAAAACAATCTATTCCCATAGGGTTGCCCAGGAACAAGCACATTACCCATCAGCACATCATTTGGTGAAGCGTCATTATCCTTAATGGAAAAACGATTCTTTCTGTCGTAACGTAAACCTAATTCAAATTGCCACTGATTAAATTGGTATTTTTCAGCAGCCCAAAGTCCAATATCTACCGATTGATAACGTG
>CANKGM010000168.1 GCA_947481355.1 Chitinophagaceae bacterium | reverse complement strand
TTGTGAAAATAAAACAAAAAAACCGCATCCAGCTTGAATGCTGAATGCGGTTCTAAACAAAGCACCAACTGCAAATTATGATGCCTGCATTTCTTTAATTTTTTCTCTTATTTTCCCTTCAATCTCATTGGCCATTTCTGGATTGTCCAACATTAATTGCTTAACTCCATCACGACCTTGACCTAGTTTGTCCGTGCCATAACTATACCAGCTACCGCTTTTATTAATTATACCGAGTTCTACCCCCATGTCAATAATCTCTCCTGTTTTGGAAATTCCTTCTCCAAAAATGATATCAAATTCTGCAGAACGGAATGGAGGTGCTACTTTATTTTTTACCACTTTCACTTTTACTCTATTTCCAATAGCTTCGTCACCATCTTTAATTTGAGCTGCTCTACGAATATCCAATCGAACAGAAGCGTAGAATTTTAGTGCATTTCCGCCTGTTGTTGTTTCAGGGTTACCAAAAACAATACCAATTTTTTCCCTTAGCTGATTGATGAAAATACAAATCGTATTCGTCTTGCTGATGGTTGCTGTAAGTTTTCTCAACGCCTGACTCATTAACCTTGCATGAAGTCCCATTTTGCTATCACCCATTTCACCTTCAAGTTCACTTTTAGGAACCAAGGCAGCTACAGAATCAATGACAACAACGTCAAGGGCACCAGAAAGTATCAATCTGTCAGCAATTTCTAATGCCTGCTCACCATAATCTGGTTGTGATATAAGTAAATTGTCTACGTCAACCCCTAATTTCTTAGCGTATCCGCTATCAAAAGCATGTTCAGCATCAATTATTGCACACATTCCTCCCTTCTTCTGGGCTTCAGCTATTACATGAATGGCTATTGTTGTTTTACCTGAACTTTCAGGACCATAAATCTCAATTACCCTTCCTTTAGGTAATCCTCCTATGCCTAAGGCTGAATCTAGACCAATAGAACCGGTAGAGATCACTTCAATTTCGGCTTCTCCTTTCTCATTCATCATCATAACACTACCCTTACCATAATCTTTCTCAATCTTATCCAGTGTTAGTTTTAACGCTTTTAGTTTTTCACTGTTTGACATATAATTTAATTTAAGAATATAAAGATAGGGGCTAAAAAATCAATAAACTAATATTTTTAGTATTTTTTTCACTAAAATATTTAGTGTTTTTCACAAAAAACCCTGCTATTTAGACAAACAGCAGGGTTAGCATGAGAAAACAAAGACTTCCGGTAGCAACCGGCTACAAAAAATCACTATAAATTTAATAATTATATCTATTTCATCGTATTTCATTTCTATTTTTTTGTATGAACGGTAACGTTTAATTATTATTTGATAGATGTTCATTCATAACAACTTTGTTACATTTATAATATCATAAACATTTTGACATCATGAAAAAATCTATTTCAATTCTATTATTTGCTTTATTAATAATGCATTTTGCAATGGCACAGCTCCCTAGTCCTGTGTTATTACCAAACGGTTGGTCACTAACTCCAGCTGGAAGAAGTTTTCCATTGGGTGATTTGCCATTGAATATTGCTGTTTCCCAATCAGGGAAACGGATGGCGGTGACGAATAATGGTCAGAGTGTTCAATCTATCCAACTCATTGATCCTAAAACTGAAAAAGTACTTTTTACCACAGTTATTCCTAAGTCATGGTATGGCTTAACGTTTTCAGATGATGAAAAATCGCTTTATGCATCTGGAGGGAATGATAACCGTATTAATCAATATGCTATTCAGGGCGATAAACTTGTACTGGCTGAAAGTTTTTCACTTGGCAAAGCATGGCCTAATAAAATTGGACCAACAGGTATTGCTGTAGACAACAGGTCAAATAAGCTTTATGTGGTGACGAGTGAGGATAGTAGCTTATATGTAGTGAGTTTGGTGACCAAGAAAGTTGTCTTTAAAAAGAAATTAGCTGCCGAAGGATATGCCTGTGTGCTTTCTCCAAAGCGTGATCAATTATATATATCTGTTTGGGGCGCAGATCATGTGCTTCGTCTTAGTACAACTGATTATCAGGAAAATGCTAGGGTAGCGGTGGGTGATAATCCCAATGAGATTTGCATGACAAAGAAGGGAGACTATATATATGTTGCAAATGCTAATGATAATTCCGTTTCTGTGATTAGAACCAGCGATATGAAAGTAATTGAAACATTGAATGCGGCATTATTTGCAGATGCACCAAGTGGCGCAACCACTAACGGAGTCGCTCTTTCATCAAATGAAGAACGACTTTATGTAGCGAATGCTGATAATAATTCATTAGCTGTATTTGATGTTGAACATCCTGGGCAGAGTAATTCATTGGGATATATACCAGTAGGTTGGTATCCAACTAATGTTAAAGTCCTTGGAAAGAAAATATTTGTTGCGAATGGCAAGGGATTTAATTCTATGGCGAATCCGTTTGGGCCCAACCCTATTCAAAAAGAGCAGAAGGTTTCTTTTCAAAAAGCAGATGCAACTCAAATAAAGGAAGTTCAATACATAGGTGGCTTATTTAAAGGGACTATGTCTATTGTTGATGAGCCTGGGGAAGAAATGATGCCTTTATATTCAAAAGCAGTTTATGATAATTCTCCCTATACTAAAGACAAAGAAATCAACGCTGCGGGGGAACCTGGGAATCCTATTCCTATGAAAGTGGGTGAACAGTCCCCCATTAAATATGTTTTTTATATAGTTAAGGAGAATCGAACCTACGATCAAGTATTGGGTGATGTGAAATCAGGCAATGGAGATACTAGCCTTGTTTTGTTTGGTGAACACATTACACCAAATCAACATGCTCTTGTAAACGAATTTGTATTGCTTGATAATTTTTATGTTGATGGAGAAGTGAGCGCAGATGGTCATAATTGGACGTTTGGCGCTTATGCAACCGACTTCTTGGAAAAAAATTGGCCAACTAGTTATGGTGGTAGAGGTGGTGAATACAATGCTGAAGGAACAAGAGCCATTGCAAATAACAAAGGTGATTTCATTTGGGGCCAATGTAAACGAAATGGCATAAGCTATAGAACTTATGGAGAGTTTGCCGATAATTACAAAGCCAATATCCCAGTTCTTCAAGGGCATTTTTGTCCTTATTTTACGAGTTGGGACCAAAAAGTTCGGGATACCACTAGGGTTAATCAGTGGAAACGTGAATTTGATTCCTTACTAGCTCATGACGCGGTGCCAAGATTGAATACGATGCGTCTTATTAATGATCATACTGAAGGGTTGAGTATTGGTAGGCCAACACCTTTTGCTCACGTGGCAGATAATGATTTATCAGTAGGTATGATGGTTGAATATCTGTCAAAATCACCCATTTGGAAAGAGACTGCCATATTTATTGTTGAAGATGATGCACAAGATGGTCCTGATCATATAGACGCACACCGTACAACGGCGTATGTTGCAGGTGGATTTGTAAAACGTAAATATGTTGACCATACAGCTTATAGCACTTCATCAATGTTAAGGACTATCGAATTGATTTTAGGTTTACCACCCATGTCCCAATTTGATGCAGCCGCCACACCGATGTGGAGAAGCTTTAGTAAGACTCCTAACTTAACCCCCTTTAAGGCTCTACCTTCCAATATCGATCTGAATGAGAAAAATACCAAGATGACTGCTTCAGCTAAGAAGAGTATGGCCTTCGATTTTTCAAAAGAGGATCGTGTTAATGATTATGAATTCAGTGAGGTGATCTGGAAAGCGGTTAAAGGTGAAAATAGTGTTATGCCAGCTCCTAGAAGAAGTGCATTTGTTCATGTCACAGACCGAGAGGATGACGAAAAGTAAGCTTAAAGTGGTTAATTTTATAAATTCTAAAAGTTGAAATTTAATTTTTAAAGATTATATTTGTTAACCGATTATTTTATTAAAAACATTATGATGAAAAGTAAATTTTATCTCCTGCCTTTGCTTATGGCTTTCACATTATTCTCTTGTGTAAGTTCAAAAAAATTCCAAGCGTTGAATGATAAGTACAACGGCTTGAACAGTACACTTGTTGGTGCACAGCAAGAATTAGCTGCGTGTAAAACTGACAAGACTGATTTAGAGCGTAATAAAGCTATTGCTTTAGCTCAACTAGAGTCACAACTTGCTGCAATGAAAGAGCAGGTTGAGTTTTTGAAGAAAAACAACAATTCTGCTTTGAAGCAACTTGAAGATCTTTCTGTGATCTCTTCTTCTCAAGCAGAGAGTATTAAGAAATCACTCGACAACATAGGTTCTAAAGATTCATATATTCAAGCAATTCAATCAGCAGCAGCTCGTAAGGATTCACTTAATATGGCCTTGGTAATGAACCTTAAAGGTGCAATTGGGAACTTAAGTGATAACGATATCAATATTAAAGTTGATAAAGGAGTTGTTTATGTAGATATTTCTGATAAATTATTGTTCAAAACAGGTAGCTGGGATGTAAATGAAAAAGCTAAGTCTGTTCTTGGAAAAGTTGCTTTAGTATTGAAAAATCAACCTGATATTGAATTTATGGTTGAAGGCCATACAGATAATGTAGTATTGGCTGGTAGTGGTGAAGTTGCTGACAACTGGGATCTCAGTGTGAAGCGCGCAACTACAATTGTTCGTTTGTTGCAAAAACAATACGGAATCAATCCAGTGCAAATGACTGCTGCAGGTCGTTCTGAGTATCGCCCTATCGCTGATAACTCAACTGCTGAAGGTCGTTCTGCTAACAGAAGAACTCGTATTGTAATCCTTCCGCAATTGGATCAGTTCTTCAAGTTGCTTGAGAAGAAATAATATTCCGTAAGGAATTTATATAGCTAAGAAGGCCTCCAATTTGGAGGCCTTCTTAGTTTATGTTGTTGACTAACTTAATTTATAATTTTTACTGCTTGTCTTGCAAGTAGTTTCCAGGCTCCTTTTTCTTTTTCAAAAACCATTAGTACATTTAAATGCACTTCATTTTCTTTACCATTATCGATTACGTTTGCATCTAATCGATGTCTTATGATTGCCGTGTGTTTTGTATGATACATTATTTGATTGGTAGTATTGACGGTAAGAAATTTTGAAACACCTGTAGCTAGTTTTTCGATAAATTCCTGTTGGTTCTCAATACGGCCATTCGAATGACCATAACTTAATTTTTCATGGGTAATTTTCTGTAGAGATTCTCTGTCTCCACTTTTTAATGCTGTCAGAAAGTAATTAACAGCCGATTCAATTTTTTCGCTCTCTTGTGTTTGTCCATGAATACTTGTTATTGAAAAGAGAAGTGCAAAGAGCATGATTTTTTTCATAATCTTAATATTGGGTT
>CANKGM010000167.1 GCA_947481355.1 Chitinophagaceae bacterium | reverse complement strand
CCCAGCTCTCCTCAATACAAACTCTCCTTCCTCTCCTGCCTCGGCATTGTCATCGGGTCGGTAATTGGAAGTGGAATTTTTGTAGTGCCTTCCATCATGATCAATACACTCCCCTCACCTGTATTGATTTTTTTAGTATGGATTGTCTCAGGAATAGTTTCTATCATCGGTGGATTAGTAGTTGCAGGAATGGGACTCGCATACCCAGAAGCCAATGACTTGCTAGATTACTTCAAAGTCCTCTTCCCAAAATGGGTACCCTTCTCATTTAATATTGTATCAAACTGGATTATCAATACATGTGGCACAGTGGCCATAGCATTCATGTTTGCAGAATATGTTGGTTATTTCATTCACTTGAATCACATTGGCATAAAAATTACTGCCATCACTCTTGTTTTTCTGTTAACGCTTCTCGATACATGGAATATGAAAGCATCAGACCGCTTTCAAGTTATTTTTTCTGCACTTAAAGTGTCTGCTATACTTATTCTCATTGCACTACTATTGATTCCAGGGAAAGGCAGTATGGAAAATTTTTCATCATCCGCAGATTTCAAAAATTGGAGTACACTAAAAATAATGGGGGCCTGTATTGCCGCTTGCACAGGTGCATTAAATGCATTCGACGGATGGTATATGGTCAGTTATATGACACGTGAAGTTAATGGAGGAGTGCGTACTGTAGGAAAAGCAATTATCACAGGACTATTAATCTGCATGGGTCTATACCTGCTTGCTACATTTGCAATTCATTATAACCTAACAACGCAAGAAGTAGGTTCATCAAAACTTGTTGCCGTTACAGCACTTGAAAAAGTAGTTGGCGCATGGGGATCAATTATCATCAGCATTTTTGTACTTATCTCAACTGCAAGTGGAGTGAATTCAAATCTTATTGCCACATCTAGATTACTTGCAAATTCATCATCGCAGAAAATGTTCTTGCCTTATTTCTCCAAAATCAATGCAAAAGGAATACCGAGCCGTGCATTCTGGCTCATCTTTATTTACGAAGCTGTCCTGATTGGAACAGGTTCATTTGAATTCTTCTTAGATACCACCTTGTTTTTTGTTTGGCTCTTTATCACAACACTAACTGCCGGTTTTCTTTATGTGTTCATCAAGAAAAATTTACAACTACCTAACCTCCCCCGCATACCAATGATCATAGCATGCATCGTCTTAATTCTATTTGGATTGATCTACCTCGGAAACATCTTTGTTCAAGCTGTCTAATATCAGGTCTTCACTAAAATGAATTGTTAAAGTCACCACACCATTACATATTATTTAAACTATTAGTAGGATTACTAGTCTATCCTCAAAATAAGTAATGAGCATAAATACTAAAATAATTTTCAGCCTAATAACAGTTGTATTAAGTATACTTAGTTGCACAAAAAATGATGTAGTATCTCCAACTTCAGAATTTAATTATATCACGCAAACATTTGGCAACAACATAGACCTCACTCAACTTGAAAACTATGCTGGTCAACAAATTCCAACTTATATCACAAAAGAAAATGGTGCTAATAATCCCATTAGCAATATCAAAGCCACGTTAGGCAGAGTACTCTTCTATGATAAACAACTTAGTATTGATAATTCAATTTCATGTGGCAGCTGCCATAAACAAGAATTCGCATTCAGCGATACCGCTCTTCGTAGTGATGGAGTAAGCGGAGGATTAACAACACGCCATTCGATGCGCCTTATCAATACTCGCTTTGCAGTAGAAGCCAAATTCTTCTGGAATGAACGAGCAGCCTCTCTTGAACAACAAACAACGATGCCTATTCAAGATCATGCAGAAATGGGGTTCAGTGGATTAAATGGACGAGGTACTCTATCATCATTAATACTAAAACTAAGCCCTCTAAAATATTACAACCAACTGTTCAAAGCAACCTATGGAGATACAATCATCTCTGAACAAAGAATGCAAGAATGCCTTGCACAATTTGTAAGAAGCATTCAATCCTTTGATTCAAAATATGATATAGGAAGAGCAAAGGCAAATAATCCAAATCAAAACTTCTTCAATTTCACAGCTGCTGAAAATGCTGGTAAAGACCTCTTCTCTCGTCCACCAACATTTGACCAAAATGGAAATAGAATTGCAAGAGGCATTGGATGCAATGGCTGTCACAATGCCCCTGAATTTGATATTGATCCCAATAGTCGAAACAATGGCATCATTGGAATAATAAATAATGTCAATGGGATAGATCTAGAGAATACAAGAGCTCCATCACTTAGAGACTTAACCAATTCGAACGGAATCGTTAACAGTCCAATGATGCACACTGGTCAGTTTAATTCATTAAGACAAGTACTAGAACATTATCAAACCATTGAAAATAATCCAGCCAATACAAACTTAGATAATAAATTAAGGCCTAATGGCATCGGTCAAAAATTAAACATGACAGAAACTGAAATGAATTCAGTCGTTGCTTTTCTTAGCACCTTATCAGGGACTAATGTTTATATAGACAAAAAATGGTCGAACCCATTTACAGAATAAATAGAACTAAAATTTCTATTTAGCCGCTTCAACATCTTTATGAAATTGAAGTCGATGATTTTCTCCAGCCTCAGCATAATGAATAATACCCTCACGTTTTGTAATGGAACAGAACTTCTGATAGGTGCCATCAAACTTCGCAAGTCCTGGCGTTCGCTTACATTTCAAATACAAGATGGGAAGAGATGCCACCTCAACGCGGCTTAAAATTTCATTATCATCAGCCACTTTTGCAGCCTCCTCAAATAACTTAACTGACGCGGCTACAAAATCATCCGTAAAAATGGGGTCATCGGCTGAAAGTCCAAGATGAATATGCGTACTAGCCACAACCTGTTTATGCAGTAAATCGAAATATTCCCTGATAAACCTTCCCGATCTTCCATAATACCCATACATGAAATCGGTAATCACATTATCTGTATTGCATTCAGGATTCCAAAGGAGCTTAGAAATCAAATAGGCCCTGAGTTCAGCAAATTCACCACCACGGCCTTGATAAGCAGCCTGCTCCATAATCCCAATCGAATGATTATCTCTTAAGGTCTGAATATTTGACTGAAGTACCTTGAAATTTGGATAGGGCATGATGTAATTGCTGAAATTGACAACATAATCCCAGATGTATAAATGTGGCGCCAATGTAGACCAGTTTTTTAGGTCACTTAGAAATGACTTGTTTTGCTCACAGGATTTGAAATCATGTGAAAAACAACATTCAATGCTACATAACCTAACGACTACATTTTTTCGTGGATGTATATATTTGGGGGGAGTACGTGTATACTGATAAGCTAGGGTTCCAATAAATTTATCCGGAAATTCTTTTTCCACCGCTTCAGCTACTTGATTCACAAACCAGATAATCAAGCCAGACTCACTTCCTTCATGCTTAACAATAAACTGGCAGTTGTTGCACTGACAAGGACGATAACAATCATTTTGAGAAACATCATAAATAAGATTGTCTGGGTTTTCACGCATTTGTTTTTTAACTCTATCTGTAATAATGTTCAACACATCAGGATTACTAAGGCATAGCTGTGCGTCGTGAAATTCTCTTTTCCCATTCAGTAAACTAAAATATTCTGGGTGACTAGTAGAAAATTCTGTTACTGGTACAAAAAAATTAAAGGTATGAACACCCCAATAATTTTCAGTTTCTCCTATCTGCTCGCGCGATTTACCAAACGTATTGGTCCCGTTAATCCGGTTGCGGGCAGCCCAAGTTGGATTAAACGCTTCAAAATAAAAATCATTGCGCACACGCACCCCAGGCTTTTCAGAATGATCTAAAGAGCTAAATTCAAATACTTTCTTTTTAGGTATAATGCTTGCAGAAGGAGTGTACCACCGGCACCCCATTTCATTTTCAAGAAATGACATTATGCCATACATCGTACCGCGTGTCTTTCCTCCATATATATAAATATCCGGACCAAAATTTATGTAATGAAATGATTCATCAAGATCATTAGGTACTAGATCTCCCAACATATCCTTAATGCGTGTAGTATATCCTACCACAATCTGAGGACCTTGATGTGACTGTGATATATCTTGAATAGGCAATTCAACACCACTGATTTCTTTCAACCAATGCTGTAATTCCTTAGCAGCCCAGCTTTCAGAGGCAGACGCATCTTTTGTTAAAGCAATCCTATATGCAGATCTAGCATTTGAAAACAAACTATAGTTTTCTTTTTTCCCAGCACTAAAATTCAACTTAGTTTTTACATGCTGCCCATTGCGTAAGAGAATATCCAAATTCGCAGCATAGGACCTGAAACGACTAGAATCAAGTTTGAGTGGCCCTTCAATTTCACTTGATCGCTTTTCTTTTTGAATCAATTTTCCATCTTCTGTGAAAATTTCAATACCGGTAGACACAACCAATTGTTGCAGAGCAGGCAATGTATAAGATGAAATAAGGGAAGCCCTACCATTAGCATCCGTTGTAATAGATAAGACAGTGCCTAAATCTGACTGTTGAAAGGGTAAAAATCGAGCACAAAATCCCCATTCTTTGGACCTATTTTCGACCTTCATCAACAACGTATTAACCCCTTTCTTAAGGGCTACAACTACTAAATCAATATCTGGAACAAGACCTCTGTCTTCGGCTCTATCCCATACTTTTATACCATTAAGCCATATCGCTATACCATCATCTGAACCAAAGCTGAGTTGAACAACTTTTACCTTATCGGAAACAACCTCTGTATAGGCATATGCTAGCGAATGATTTTTTAAAGAAACAACCTTCTCAAGATTAATAATGGAATCTGATGAATGATACAGTTTCCAGGAAACAGGATTCGCAGCTTGGTTTGATTGATTAGCTTTCTTAAACATGACATGCTCCTCTCCACCAATTGTACTCAGAAAATCAGTATCGAAACCGTCAATATGCCTATTGGGGTTGGTTTCATCAGAGAGCTCATTCAACTTGATTGGATCAGAAATCATCCAATGCGTTAACCATTTTCCTATAACAACAGGAGATGGAGATAAGGACTGAGAAAATGAAACAGGATGAAAACTCAATGCAATCAAGCAGATAACTAATAATTTTTTTCTCATTCGGTTGAATTTTAATTGACTCGAATTCAAGCTGAAAAGGCAAATTGATGAATAAGTGAATGTATAAAATTAGACTCATTAAATCAACTAGATTTCTTGAATCGCAGTACAATGATATTCATAAAGATTTTTATCTTTAGCAACCAATTCTGACAAAAAATTACATGGAATGAAATCAACGATTCGCTTTCTGATG
>CANKGM010000166.1 GCA_947481355.1 Chitinophagaceae bacterium | reverse complement strand
TTGTATGATTTTGCAGATGATTCAATGGTCGCATAAGTAGCTGGAGGATAGTATCTGATTTCAAAGTCGTTTTCCTTCTTAATGACCTCATATTGCTGCTTTTCAATTTTGCTTGTTGATATCGCCATAAAAGATTGGAATGCAATAATGATGAGTAAAATGGCTAAAAAGGCTATTGTCATCTTTTTCATGTTAATATAATTTTTTATAACATTCGACTCATGATTTAGGTTCAAATAATCCGTTTTTTCTTAAATCAAATATTATTTGGCAAGTTTTAAAGATTCGGTTTATTCTTCATCTGTTTCTATTTATTAAAAATTTTCATCACCGCTTTGTTTTTTCAACTACAAGCTTTCCGCAGGGAATTAAAATAGTATCAAGTCCTGCGCCATTGATGATTTTATAAAAAAGATCTTCTCCCTTTACATTGAATGCAGTTCGTGTAGGTCCATCAATATGATGAAAAAGTATAGCTGTGTAGAAAAGTGACTCTTTTTTAGGGGCTATCGTTATTTGTCGGATGGTGGATTTATTAAATCTCTTATCTAAAAAAGGTTTAAAATCTGTTATACCATAGTCAAGCATCGATTCTTTTTCAAGAGTCATGGTTGCTGGAGGTAGAAATAACTTTAAATAGGAATTAGAGGAAGAGTTAAGCGGTAATGAATCACCAGGAAATTTTATCGTTAGTTCAATCGGAGAAGCAGTTTCATTCATTACGCGAGTCCAAAATATAACATAGGGAAAATTTCTGCCTGTTGCATCTGTGTATTGACTTCCTCCTTTTGGAAAGCTATTTTGTATGATCACCTCTCCCCCGCTTGAATCAGGAATGGTAGATTCTGTGTGAAGCCATCTCCCTGAATAATTGGTAAATGGTTTTTCTGTTGGATTCGTCTGTCCTACTGCCCCTATGCTACTTATCAATAGCGCGAAAGAAATCAGAACGCGTAATGTTTTGCGTATAAAGTTATAATTCATGTATGGGTTTATTAATCCTGTTGATGTCAGCTAAAACTAGTCTTTTCCTGTATTAAGTTGATAAATTTCATCCGGCCATAAAATCTGTTTGCCTGTTGCTAACCAAGTAGGCATCGAGGCGTTACGTGATTTCAATTCTAGGGTGAGTAAACTGGCTAGCTCTTTTGTTTTTGCTTTATTTGATTTTGATAGATCATGTGCTTCTTCAATGTCTGTACTGATATGGTATAGTTCAAGACTCGCCTGCTTGTGAAAATAAATAAGTTTCCAATCTCCTTGTCTAATAGCAGATGCCCAGGAAATTCCTTTCAAATCCACATTGGTCCAATTGTTAGGGTAATGCCATACCAGCATTTTCTGTTTATCTATATTTTTTTCCTTGCCTTGTAGTAATGGTAAAAAGTTTTTTCCATCCACCACTTGTTTTACTGTAGAATGTTTAATACCAGCCATGGCTAATAAGGTACTAAAGTAATCTTCTGAAATAATGTACTGTTCTGACTTAGTATTCGGAGCAATATGTGGACCTGCTGCAATCATCGGCACACGAATACCTCCTTCATACAATGACCCTTTACCTTGTTTCAGTGGTAGATTCTGTGTCTGTGCTTCTCCCGATCTAGCTCCTTTTAAACTTAAGCCTCCATTATCCGAAGTAAATAATATATAGGTGTTTTTATCAAGTCCTGTTTTTGCTAAATAATCCATTAGATCGCCTAAGCTTTTATCCATGCCTTCTATGAGCGCTGCATATTTAGCCTCTGTATCGGTTAGTCCAGCATTAATGTATGGTTGATAAAATCGTTCGTCTTTATCAAATGGTATATGTATCGCATAGTGGGACATGTATAAAAAAAATGGCTGTTGTTTATTTCGATGATCGAGTGTTGAAATAGCTTCTCTTGTTAAGGCTTCTGTCAGAAATATACCTTGATCGATATACTTGTCTAATCCTTTGATGGCCCAATTGGTATCATTATCGTTATAGCGGTATTTTTTGGAAGCTAAATAACTACCAGGATTTCCTGCTGAACTTCCACCTATGTTGATGTCAAACCCCAATGTTAATGGATTAGCTCCTGTCATACCCGTTGGAGCAAAATGGGCTTTACCGCAATGAATTGTATAGTAACCATGATCTTTTAAGAGCTGCGGTAATGTGGTAGCCACTGCCGTATGATGTAAATCTTCTCTGTTATGTGTTTCAGAGGTTAATCCATTATAATTCCAGTTGGCTGGTTGAAGTAAACTGTCTTTGCTGTCTGTAGGGGTATTGATGTTTACACTGGTCCAATTGGTTACGCCATGTCGAGCAACATTCATGCCTGTCATCAAACTTATACGTGTTGGTGTACATACTGAATTCGAATAGGCATTAGTAAGCATCATTCCTTTTTTGGCTAACCTTTCCATGTTAGGGGTATGGTAAGTCGCATTGAGTGGTGTACGATTATTCCAAAAAGGGAGTGAGCAATCTTGCCAACCCATATCGTCTACGAGAAAAACAATAATATTAGACTTTGATGGTTGCGCTGCGATGAGTAATGCAAAAAACTGAACTAGAAAAATGAGGAAATACTTTTTCATTGAACCCGATTGGAATATAAAAATTACAACTTTATTTCGTCCTTTATATAAATGATTTTTAGATTCTGTGTGATTCGTTTTTTTTAGCTATTAAATATGATTTTTTGTCTTATCATTCACCGATGTATTATAAAAAAATAATACCTTGAAAGGGATATTTAAAAAAATTATATGAAAAATATATTCGGATTATTGCTTTGTTTCTGTCTATCTAATTCTTATCAAGTTCATGCTCAGCAGGAAGTGAAATATAGTGAGTATCAGAAGGAATTCACGTCTTATCCTTTTTCAGATCCTGATCCGATTCCAAGCTTTTCTAAAATATATCCTTATTTCCGATTTGATGGATTCACTGAGACAGCCGTTCAAAAGAATTGGAAAGTAGTCGAGATAGAGAATGAATACATTAAGATTTTAATATTACCAGAAGTAGGTGGTAAAATATGGGCAGCGATTGATAAAAAAATCAATCAACCTTTTATTTATTATAATCACACTGTAAAATTTAGGGATGTGGCTATGCGTGGACCGTGGACTAGCGGTGGCATTGAGGCTAATTATGGGATTATAGGACATACACCCAATTGTGCAACACCCGTTGATTATATCGTTACTAAGAAAGCAGATGGTAGTGTGAGTTGTACTATTGGAGTGCTTGATTTGTTGACGCAAACGAATTGGCGAATGGAGATTAATGTGCCCAAGGATAAAGCTTATTTCACTACTCAATCATTTTGGTATAATAATACGCCTACTGAACAACCTTACTACCATTGGATGAACGTGGGATTAAAAGTGAGTGGTAATCTAGAATACATTTATCCGGGCACGAAGTATATTGGTCATGAAGGCGAGTATAATGATTGGCCAATCAATAAAGAAAATGGCAAAAACATTTCATTCTACAACAACAATAATTTTGGTACGTATAAATCATACCATGTGTTTGGCAAATACACCAATTTTTTTGGTACCTATTGGCATGATGATGATTATGGGATGGTTCGGTATGGTAATCACGATGATAAAGCAGGTAAGAAAATTTGGATTTGGGGATTATCTCGTCAGGGAATGATTTGGGAGAAGTATTTGACTGATACCGATCAACAATATACTGAAGTGCAATCGGGAAGATTATTTAATCAGAATGCTGAGAGAAGCACGTTCACTCCGTTTAAGCATGTCAACTTTGCGCCATATAGTACAGATACATGGAAAGAATACTGGTATGCCGTTAATAAAACAAAGGGTATGGTAGAAGCATCGGTGTATGGGGCCTTAAATATGGTACAACAGGATGGATGGCTAAAAGTTATGTTTTGTCCCGTTCAACAAATTAATGATGCATTAGAAATTAAAGTGGGGGATAAGATTATTTATTCAAAGCAACTTTCACTTGCGCCAACCATCAATTTCACTGATTCAGTTAAATATAATGAAAGTGAAGGTTCCTATAGTGTTAGTATTGGTGGGGTAAAATTGAATTATAGTAGTGCACCAGAATCTAATGTATTGAGTCGTCCGGTTGAGTCGCCTTCTACTGTAAATTGGAAAACAGCAGAAGGTTTATATGTTCAAGGGAAGGAGTATATGGATCAAAAATTATATGCCCAAGCTGAAGATATGTTAGCCGCTTCATTAAAATTAGATAGTAATTATCTGCCAGCACTCGTTAAAATGTCTTCATTGCTCTATCATAACCATGAATATCAAAAAGCCTTACTCATGGCAAAGCGTGCTTTAAGCATAGACACCCATGATGGTAGTGCCAATTATTACTATGGTATTATTAATGCTGCACTGGGTAATGTTGTGGATGCAAAAGATGGATTTGACTTAGCTACTTTATCGGCAGAATATAAAACGGGAGCCTATACCGAATTAGCGAAGCTCTATTTAGCTGAAAAAAATTATCATAATGTAATTGAGTATACACAAAAAGCACTCACGTTTAATGCTATTAACATCGCTGCACTTCAATTGCAAGCTATTGCCTATCGCTATACTTCAGATATAGCGAATCATGAAAAAACATTGTCAACTATAAAACAATATGATGTACTTAATCACTTCGCCAATTTTGAGGCATTTTATTCTGCAAGTAAGAATAATGGCGTAAGCGAAAATCAAAAAAATTCATTGTTGGCTTCATTTACCAATTTGATTCGCAATGAGCAGCCGGTAGAAACCTACCTGCAATTGGCGAATGATTATTTTCAAGTGGGGTTATTGGATGAAGCAGAAAAAGTGTTGACTCTCTGTCCTGCTAATACTTTGGCCAAATATTGGTTGGCGTTCATTCATTATACTCAACATAAAAATTATCAATTAGATCTTGAACAGGCAAACGGCTCAGTTCCGGATTTTGTATTTCCTTATCGGAATATTGATTTTGATGTATTTGAATGGGCAACAAAACAGTCGAGTCACTGGGCACCTAAGTATTACTTGGGTCTATTGTTTAAAGATAGAAATAAGATAGCGGAGGCAAAAGAAATCTTCAAGTCATTGAAGTCTGTGCCAACCTATGCGCCTTTTTATGCTGCTCGTGCTAACTTGTTCATGAGTGAAATTTCTACTCCTTCGGTTTTAGCTTCTACTGTTGCTGATTTAACTATAGCTATATCCATGGATAAGAATCAATGGCGGTATATAAAAACCTTGACTGAGCTATATAATAGCCGATATGAATTTTCAAAAGCATTAGAAATGGTAGAGCCATTTTATAAAAATCATACTGGAAATTATATCATGGGCATGTTGTATGCCAAAACATTAATGCATAATAAAGAGTATGTAAAAGCAGATCAGTTATTAGCCACCTTAAATATTATTCCATT
>CANKGM010000165.1 GCA_947481355.1 Chitinophagaceae bacterium | reverse complement strand
CCACCGCCTTCCAAAGGAACACCATCAACAACGAAAAGTGGATTATTCCCTGATCTGATAGAAGCAGTACCACGAATGTTGATGTTTACAGCAGCACCAGGCTCACCACTTGTTGATGTAACGGTTACACCGGCAGTACGGCCTTGTAACAATTGCTCAGGTGATGAAATAAGGCCTTTGTTGAAATTCTTTTCGGAAAGGGATACTACAGAACCTGTTGCATCCTTCACTTTTCGTGTACCATATCCAACTACTACTACATCAGTAAGTTGCTCAGTAACTTGTGATAGACTAATTTTTAAAGTTGATGCATCTCCAATACGAACCTGCTGTGTAGCATATCCTAATGAAGAAACGACTAATGTGTTAACAGCTTCTGGTACGGTGATAGCAAATGAACCATCAGCAGCAGTTGTTGCACCACCTTTTGCACCTTTAGCTACAACCGAAGCTGAAGCAATAGTTGCGCCTGTTTTGGCGTCAACAACAGAACCTGTTATTTTTTTCTGCGCTAATACAACTACGCTCAACAACAATGATACCATGATCATTGATGCGGACTTAATTGCACTTCTATGAAAGAATTGTTTCATAATGAAGATAGATTTGGTTTGAAATGTTTGTTACTATTAAAAAATGTTGAGATTTTGGTAATGATGGCCAAAATGCTGGCTATTATATTGCGTTGTTAATGAGGTTTATTTAAGCAAACGTTTTCGTATTTAAGCTAGAAATAGACATGTAATTTGTACATATCGCTGCACAAACTTAATATTTAATTAACATCTCGCAATAAAAAAGGTTGAAAAAATGACTTCAAAACCAATTATTAGTGGCAAAAAAGTAACCAAATAATAAAAATTAAATATATTATTAATACATAAAATATTATATATCAACTATTTAATAGTTTTTATAGAATAAAAATCTGGAAACACGATCTTTAAAAAAAGTAGAAACTCTACATGAGGAGGAATTGCGATTAATTAAAAAATATACCTCCTATTATCCTTTCCCTCAAATTAATTGACTATCTCCAAAAAATCATGCTGCAATTGAGCAATTTCTTCCTTGCTCAATAGCTTTTTACCTGATGAAATAACGATGCGGTACTTAAAGGTTATAGATTCTCCAGGATTCAACGAAAAGTTGCGCTCCGCCTTCCCATTCGTGAATATTTTCTCCCCTAATGGATTAGCAGCAAAAAGTCCATATCCCCGAGCGTGCCAATTAGTAGGGTAACCTAGATTTTTAGGATGATCTATAATTAATATACTGATAGAATCATTCCCCATTTTTCCATACATCATGCACCAAGGTGCTTTAGTACTCCATACAGCATCCCCATATAATCCATTGCTATTTACATAATTGCCATTGGCAATGCTATCTGTCGTAGCAAGCACCTCAGTTACAATGCCCTTAGAATCGGTATATTTTTTTGATTCCTTGGTAGGGATTTGCAACTCATGGGCAACACGTAGCCCAAGAAATCCATCTTTAGCATCCTTAAATAGCACTGGGATGATAGCACTTAGGGTTGTCGTTCTATCGATAACCCATGAACCATGTATCTCAGAAAACGCATAGTTGGTAGATTCGGTCAAATGAATTTTACCTCCACTATCCATCCAAGATGCATTATAACTAAGTAAACCAGTTAAACCATTTTTTAACTGTGTAATCCCATCAAAACGAATAGTTCCATACAAATGCTTTTTATCAGCAGGTATGGCAAATGAGTTATTCCAAAAATCTAGTCCATTGACATTTTCATAATTCAACCATAATCCCAAATGATGTGGATGATCCGTAGGATCCCCGGGTTTAGGATTCATAGGAAAGCCACGTGTTATGGTAACTCCATCAGGAGCATTGATAGGATACAAAACGGGTTTGGCAATTGTATCAGGAAAAAAGAAATCAGTAAAATGCTTACCCCCAACATACACCTCAACTGAAGAATGTGCTTTATTAGGAACCAACTTCACTTTATGCTTCTGCGAAAAAGCAACTATTGAAGCAAAGGATAATACAAAAAATAAAAGTACACGCTTCATGGCTAATGATTTATGTTAAGGCTTGTTTACCAAAAAAATTATCAAAGTTTCATATACATCATGTTTGTAATCATCCATGATATAACCTTCATAAAAATAACATCTATTTATGGTAGTATATAAAAAAATAAAACCCATGTGAAAAACATTCACATGGGTTCGTTATATGATTTGATAAATAAATTAAATTCTAGAAAGCACTTCGTTGCCCATTGCTTCTGTACCAAGAATTTTATCAGGTGATGTGGTAACATCCGCAATATCGCGTGTTCTGAAACCAGCTTTCAATACAGCATCCACTGCATTAATCAATGCATCTGATTCTTCTTTAAGTCCAAATGAAATATCCAACAACAAAGCTGCAGATAAAATAGAGGCAAGTGGATTGGCTACCCCTTTACCTGTAATATCATGGGCCGATCCATGGATAGGCTCATATACGCCTGTACCATCACCAATTGAAGCAGAAGCCAACATTCCCATTGAACCAGCAATTTGTGATGCTTCGTCTGTTAAAATATCACCGAATAGATTAGCGGTAACTACCACATCAAAACGTGTTGGGTCTTTTATCAACATCATGGCAGTAGAATCTACAAACTGATGCTCTACTTCTACGTCTGGATACTCCAATGCAATTTTTTGAACTACTTCCCTCCACAATCTGCTCGTCTCTAATACATTCGCTTTATCCACTGAACACACTTTCTTTCTTCGCGTACGTGCCGCATCAAATGCCTTTCGAGCAATACGCTCAACTTCAAAACGACTGTATTCTGCCACATCATAAGCAGTATCACCATCATTTTTTCTTCCCTTTTCGCCAAAATAAATATCTCCAGTTAACTCACGGAAGAAAAGAATATCAGCTCCTTTTAATATTTCTGGTTTAATACTAGATGCCCCTAATAACTCATCGAATAATTTAATTGGACGAAGATTTGCATATAGTCCAAGTTCCTTTCTCATCTTTAATAGGCCCTGCTCAGGTCGCACTTTTGCTGTTGGGTCATTATCATACTTTGGATGCCCTACTGCACCAAACAATACCGCATCAGATGCACGCATTTTAGCCAGTGTCTCTTCAGGCAATGGATTACCTGTTGCTTCAATAGCAACATGACCAATCAATGCTTCATCGTAAGTAAAGGTGTGTCCAAATTTTGAAGCTATTTTATCCAACACTTTTTTTCCTACTGCTGTTACTTCTTGTCCAATTCCATCTCCCGGAACAATTAAGATATTTTTATTCATGCTGTTGAGTTTTTGCCTTCACTAATCTCCTAGTTAACTTTTATATTAGATAGCGATGAGCGATTTATAAATAATTCTAAATTAGATTCAACATTTTATGTGTAGCCTTAATAGCAGCTACGGTTTGATCACTATCTAACCCACGTGTTCTAAATTCTCTACCTTTATAATCCCATGTGATGATGGTTTCACATAACGCATCACTCTTACCCCCCGGTGGAATTCGCACTGCATAGTCTGTCAATACAGGAAGCAATAATTTCTTCTTTTTATAAATACTTCTGAGTGCATTCATGAATGCATCATATTGCCCATCACCTTGAGCATGCTCTTCAAATATCTCTCCCTCAATATTTATTTGCAAGGTCACTGATGGCCTCAATTCCTTTGAATGAGTGAGTACATAATTTTCAATGTGAACTTTTTCTTCCTCAATAGAACTGCTATCAATCACATCAGAAATGATATATGGAAGATCAGATTGTGTAACTACTTCTTTTTTATCGCCCAATTCAATGATACGCTGTGTGACTCTCTTCAAATCTGCATCTGAAAGCTCAATACCCAATTGGGCTAAATTATTTTCAATGTTGGATTTACCACTCGTTTTTCCTAATGCATATTGACGCTGCCTTCCAAAACGTTCAGGCATTAAGTCATTGAAATAAAGATTATTTTTTTTATCCCCGTCAGCATGAATACCTGCAGTTTGTGTAAACACATTAGCTCCAACAACAGGTTTATTATCTGGAATACGAAAGCCAGAGAATGTTTCAACAAGGCGACTAGTTTGATACAATGATTTCTCTGCAACACCGGTTTTAACGTTTGGCATAAAATCATGTAATACAGCGACAGCACTAGCTAGTGGGGCATTACCAGCTCGTTCACCCATGCCATTAATGGTTAGGTGAATTCCTTGAATACCGGCTTTCACTGCTTCCAATACATTGGCAGTCCCTAGATCATAGTCATTGTGGCCATGAAAATCAAAATGACTAGTTGGATATCGTTTTACAATTTGACTGATAAAATTGCTCACTTCACTTGGCTCAAGAATACCCAACGTATCGGGCAACATGATTCGCTTTACCGGTTGCTTCGTTAAAAAATCTAAAAAACGAAATACATACTCTGGGGAATTACGCATGCCATTGCTCCAATCTTCAAGATATACATTGCATTCAATCCCTTTTTTCTTACCTAAGGCAATCACTTTTGCAATTTCAGCGAAATGCTGCTCAGGTGTCTTCTTCAATTGATGCGTTAAGTGATTCATTGAACCCTTGGTGAGCAAGTTCATCACTTTAGCACCGGCTTTTGTCATCCAATCAATAGACACATTACCATCAACAAAGGTGAGCACTTCCACTTTTTTCAACAACCCTTTTGACTTTGCCCAACGTGTAATTTTTTTTACTGCATCAAACTCACCCTCAGAAACCCGGGCTGAAGCAATCTCAATGCGATCAACTTTCACTTCGGTAAGTAACAACTGTGCAATAGTCAATTTTTCAGATGAAGAAAAAGACACACCACTAGTTTGTTCACCATCCCGAAGGGTGGTATCCATGATTTCAATATACCGTGTTGATTTGGGCATGCGTAGATTGGCTAAGTGGGCGTTTAAATTTGAGAACTAAAAGAATCAGTATTTAGTATGTTGAGCAAATGCTGTAATCTCAGATTTGATGTTGTGAAGAAAATCAATATCATCAAATCCATTGATTAAGTTATGCTTCTTATACCCATTAATATCAAATGATTCACTTTCGCCAGTTGAAACAATAGAAATAAGTTGTTTTGGAAGATCCACCTCAATTAATGAATTAGGATCAGCCTCTATAGCCAAAAATATTTTATGCAAAAACCCTTCTGAAACAGTTACTGGCAAAATACCAATGTTCATAGAGTTGTTCTTAAATATATCAGCAAAAAAACTGGATACCACACAACGAAACCCATAATCATAAATAGCCCATGCAGCATGCTCACGGCTACTTCCACTACCAAAGTTTTTTCCGCCTACTAAAATTTCCCCTTTGTAAATTGAATTATTCAATACAAAATCTGCCTTAGGAGTGTCGTCTGCATTATACCT
>CANKGM010000164.1 GCA_947481355.1 Chitinophagaceae bacterium | reverse complement strand
GGAAAGATGATGCTGGCTTCCAAATAAAATCAAATATCACTGAAAAATACCTTCAGCCAAAATGGTGGAAGACTGATCTATTACCAAAATCATTGCGACATGATAGTGGCCATGATGGATCGCATGTATTTATCACGCATGAATTTATTGATGCTATCATTAACCAACGTCAGCCCACCGTTAATGTTTATGAGGCGTTGGCGTATACCGCACCTGGAATTATTGCGCATCAGTCAGCGCTTAAGAATGGAGAGTATATGAAGATCCCCGATTTCGACAACTAAGATTTCTAGCTTCAGCCCTTGAAAAGTATACTTGATTCTATATATTTTTTAATATTGCAGCATAATTCATACTATGAATATTTCTGCTACACAACAGGAGCGAATTCGGAAAATGATATTCGCATCGGTATATCCTTTATACCTCACTAAGGTGGAGAAAAAGAATAGATCGAAAAGCGAATTGGATCAAGTAATATGCTGGTTAACCGGTTTTGATGAATCGACCTTGCAACAAATGATCAATGAACGTGTAACCTTTGAAACGTTTTTTAACCAAGCATCACTTCATCCAAATGCATACCTTATCACTGGGGTAATCTGTGGCTATCGTGTTGAGGAAATAGAAGATCCATTGACCCAGAAGGTAAGGTACCTCGATAAGTTAGTTGATGAGTTAGCGAAGGGGAAAGCAATGGAGAAGATTTTGAGAGAATCCTAACGGTACTTCTGTTTATTCAGCATGACTATTATTTATCGAAAAGGATTTCGTTATAAGAGATACAATTCGAGACGTAAAGCTGTATTTTAGATAATTCATTAGCTCAACAATAAGACCATGTATAAATATATTTTTATTTTACTGTTAACCCTTTCTTCTTCTGTATATGCGCAGGAGAAAATTGCCATTACTTCACCGGATGGAAAAGTGCAGAGTGAAATTATGTTAGCCGACGGAAAGTTGTCATGGAAAATGAATTACCAAGCCAAAGAAGTAATACTTCCATCCGCACTTGGCATAGGAAGGTTCTCTGATGGACTTCGATTGAAAGAAGTTATACGGAATAGTAAAGATACAATATGGCATCCTGTGATAGGAGAGCGGAATAGCATAAGAGATAATTACAATCAATTAAATATCCGTTTGGCTGTGAGTACGGGCGATTGCCTTTATTGCTTTGGTAGAGATGTTGATCTTGAAGTACGTGCTTACAATGAAGGTGTAGCGTTTCGATATAATCTGGTGGAAATTCTAAAGCAAGGAGCTGATAATTCAGATAAAGTGGACAGTGAAATGACAGAATTTACGGTACCTGAAAATACAAAAGCATGGTTTACCGATTATGCCCAATCACTCTATCAATTACTCCCTTTATCAAATTGGCCTGATGAATGTGAACGACCATTGACCTTGGAATTGCCCAATGGGCTATATGCATGTTTATCCGAAGCGGCATTGGTTGACTTTGCTAGGACTAAATTCGTCGTCAGTGATAAAAAAGCAAATACCATTTCCTGTAAATTATACGGACCTGTAGAAAACGTGATTTCATTCTCCAGTCCATGGAGAGTGGTCATGGCGGCAGAGCAACCTGGTCAGTTGTTAGAGAATAATTTTATCATGTTAAATCTGAATCAGCCTTCTGCTATTAAAGATGTTTCTTGGATTAAGCCAGGTAAAATAATGTGGGATTTGACCAATTCCACTAAGGGTAGTAAACTGGCTATCGATTATGCAGTCAAAAGGAAGATGCAGTATATTCATATTGATGCTGGCTGGTATGGTTTTGAGTGGGGAGATAATAGTGATGCTACAAAAATTGCCGCCGATACAGTGGGATATAATACAAGTGGAAATTTAGATATCGAAGAAGTAGTGAAGTATGGTAAAGAGCGGGGGATAGGTGTGTGGCTTTATGTCAATCAAAAACATTTAGCGCGGCAGTTGGATGATATATTGCCTTTATATAAGAAATGGGGGATCAAAGGAATCAAATTTGGTTTTGTCCAAGTGGGTTCTCAATACTGGACAACTTGGTTGCATGAAGCGATTAGGAAATGTGCTAAATATGAAATGTTGGTTGATATACATGATGAGTATAGACCAACAGGGTATAGCAGAACATATCCTAACTTACTATCAGCAGAAGGCATCTTGAGTGAAATGACTCCAGACGCAACCCATGATACTCATTTAGCCTTTACTCGCTTTATTGCAGGCCCAGCTGATTTCACGTTAGCGTATTTTGGTACAACCGGTACAACGTTTGCGCATCGGTTATCCTTGCCTATTGTTTTTTATAATCCTATCCCACCTTTATATTGCTATGATGGTGCTGATAAATACAATGGAGAACCTGAAATAGATTTATGGGATAATATGCCTACAACCTGGGATGATACAAAAGTATTACAGGGAGAGATTGGCAAGCACATAACAGTGGCAAGGCGAAGTGGAAGTGAATGGTATGTTGGGGCTATAACAAATAGTGAAAAAAGATCAATAAAAATTCCTTTATCGTTTTTGGATAACAATGCCACGTATACCGCCTACATATATTCAGATGGAGGTCCAGAGATCAAAACCGCTACTCATGTTAAGGTTGAACAGAGGACTGTGAAGTTCAATCAAACACTTTCGTTTGATTTGAAAGCTAGCGGTGGAGTTTCGTTAAGAATTGTAAAAAAATAAAATCAAAAGTATTATTCAACCTTTCTAAACTTCCCTAAACTTCTTAAATCCCTTCAACCTCTTCAACCTCTTCAACTCCTTCAACCATTTTAAGATTCTAGTTGTTTTTCTTTGCCGCTTCTAACTTATGGAAACTCAAGTAAGAGGTAAGTAGCAATCCAAAGAATAGCACAGCCATTATTCCATAGGGTATGAATGAATCGCCTACTGACAAATGGCCATTTAGTGCAGTCAAATACATGATTCCATATCCTACATAGGCCCATTCTTTAACTCGAGCTGGGATAGCAGGAACTATCAAAAGAATCAATCCAATTAATTGGGCGATACTTACTTGTAGTGCGAGGTAACGAGGGATAAGCAAATGATTGGCGCCATCAATAGCCATTTGCGAATTCATTTGTATAGCGCTTAATGAAAATAAGCAGATTATAGATGTACTTATCCAGTAAATAATTTTTGTAGATTTCATGTAAAGTATAATTATTAAATTAATGTTTCGTTTTATTAATTCTTTTCAATTTTAGGGCCTTAAATATCCCTAGCAAAATTAAAAATAAATCTGAATTTAATGACTGACCTTAAATAGTTATTTCAGATCCTGCAGGTATTTTATAGTTTTTATTATCTAGCTTAATGTAGATATCAATTGAACTTAGGTTTGAAATTATTTTCTTGTCAACCGAAAACTTCAAATTGTGGTAAGCATTGATATAATCAACCAAGTCAATTTGGGTGGTGTAGTGAATATTCGTTTGTTTTGAGACGATCTTAAAGAAATTTTCCATTTCAGTCCATCTATTCCCAGCGCCATCATTTTCCCAACTATGTCCCCAAACATCTAGTAATGATAAGGTTTCTGCTTTCATAAAATCTGCTACCAATTTGTAAAAACCAGCAAGTTCTTTTTTATCATTTTCTGAATCATCTGCTTTAAAGTACGCTTTACCAAATTGATGGATACTAGGGTCCCATCGAAGAAAATCTTTTGGGATTGAAAAATTATATGAATCCCCTACAGTTCTAGCGTATTCGATCCCCAAGCCAGTAATAGCTTCAACTACTTTATCGTCATAGCTTCCAAACGGATAAGCCATTCCCCTAACAGTCTTTCCCGTAAGTCGTTCTAATTCTTTTCTATCTTCAACTACTTCATAGACGATATCAAGTTTAGGCAGATCAGTTAAACCAGGGTGGTTTGCTGAATGAACAGAAACTTCATGGCCTGTAAAAAGCGTTTTGATTTCGTTTTTTGTTAGATAGCCTTTGGTATCTAGTTTATTTGAATTCAAATGAAATGTACCCTTAAGTCCGTATTCATTCATCAATTTCACTAGTTTTCTGTCGGCACTGGTTCCATCATCAAAGCTTAAAATCAGTGCCTTTGATTTCCCTTCAGGGAATAGCATTTCTATTCTAATGCTACTACTGCTTTTGCTGGAGTTATTTGTTTGGGCAAATAAAGAGGGGACTAATAATAGTAGAATGAATGTGATTGGATATTTCATGTAATGATGTTAGTTTATATCTTTTTTATATCTATTTTTTGAGCAAAAAAGTCAATGGTATGTCAAGATGTTTTGCCCACGATTTTTCAGAGTGATCATCTCCTTCAAATACTTTAGTCATGAAATGTGCAGATGTATATCCTCCTTCAATTATAATTTGATCGGCTTTTGTTTGAAATGCTCCATACATAGCGTCTAGTGTTTTGGTACCATGATCGAAATATAATTTGTGCTTTCGCGGCGAGGGTAAATTCATTTTCAGATAATCTAAAAAAGAATCTGGAATTGGATTATTGTCTACAGCAAATGTGCCCGGCCAATGAGTAGATATACATGCAGCACCGCCAAATACAGTGGGGTATTCGCATATGGCATACATGGATATTAATCCGCCCATGCTGCTTCCCGCAATGAATGTATGTTTCTTGCTTTTAAGTGTTGAATAGGAGCTATCAATAAACGGCTTTAATTCCTCTACTATAAATTTTAAATAATCGTCTGAATGAATTTTGTCAGCAAATACTGAATTATTATTTGATCTATTTGATTTGTAAATTAACTCTTGTTCTTCTTTACTTAAATGTTCAAATGGTTTCTGTGGAAAGTAGTCGGAATGTCTTTTGCTACCTGAATTGAAAATGCCCACGACTATAAATGGCGCAATCGTATTTTCGTTAATCAGTTTGGTTGCAATTTCATCAACTTGCCATTCCTGGTGATTCCAAGTAGTTGTGCTGTCGAATAACATTTGTCCATCATGCATATACAATACCTGATATTTCTTATCTATAGTATATCCTTCTGGCAGCCAAACATCAACATTCCTTGAATCAACATAGTTTGATTTGAAATTTGTGATGCGTTGGATGCTTCCATTAGAGACTTTAGGTAGTTTACTCTGGTTGTTAGTCTCTAATTGAGAGTATGACTCTATTGATGCGGATATAAGGAATAGGAAGAAGAGAATTGTTTTTCTCATATAATATCTCTTTTTAAAATATACTTAAATAGACCGTCTGATATTTGTAAGTTACTATAGTTCAAAGATTAAATCTTAATTATATCTATACTTAATCTTCATCTATTTTTATTTCTCTTATTTTGTTAGAATTGAATTTTGTACATAAAGTTTGGAAAAAATCCAAGTTGATATTTCCAACTCACGTTCTGGTCCCTGTTGTCATATGTTTGAGAGAAAACATTCTTATGGTTTGTGACATTTT
>CANKGM010000163.1 GCA_947481355.1 Chitinophagaceae bacterium | reverse complement strand
TGAATCGTTTTTGCCACCAGGCATAACCATCCTGTTGCATGACTTTCCAATTATATGTTGGAAATCCCCAGTTTTGGCCAGTGATAGCAAAGTCGTCTGGAGGAGCGCCAGCTTGCATATCAAGATGGTACAATGATGGTTGCATCCATGCGTCTACCCCATTACGATGAACACCTATAGGTATATCTCCTTTAAGCAAAATTCCTGCATGTGTAGCGTAATCATGTGCCTCTTTCAACTGACAATGAAGTTGGTATTGGATATAATAATAAAAAGAAATATCCTTGTAGTCTTTGTGATTAGGCTTCGTAATTTCATTGATCAAGGATTCATTGAAGGTTGCATACTCTCCCCATGTTGCAGGATCTGCAGATTGATTCAACTCTCTAAGGTAGCTGAATACGGCATATGGAACAAGCCAATATTTATTTTGTGTAAAGAATTCCTTGTACTCTTTAGTAGATAAAACATCGACATGCTGGGTGTTAAAAAGCAAACGAAGTGCCTCCCATTTTATATTCATCACTTCGTCGTAGTCAACAAATGACTTTGCATTCAATACTTCTTTTTTTTGAAGCAGCGTTTTAATTAATTTAATATCTGTTGGTCCTGCAATGGCTTCTAAGTTTGCATATAGTGGATGTAAGGCAAATGCTGAAATGGCAGCATATGGATAAGAGTCTAAGAATGTATGCGTACTAGTGGTATCATTTACTGGTAATAATTGAAGCATCTTAATTGATACTTTTTTTGCCCAATCCACAAGTAATTTAATATCTAAAAATTCTCCTACCCCCAGTCCATTAGTAGAACGTAGACTGAAAACAGGAATTGCAATTCCAGTCCCTTTCCAAAATGAAGTATTAAAACGAGCATATCCATCATTCACCACTATCTTAGCTTCTGTAGTTGGAATGCTTCGTAGAGTACGATTTAAACCATCTTCAAATCGAATTAATCTTCCATCTTTATCAGCAACACCATATTTATATTCAAGTGCTGAAAGAGATCCACTGATAGCAATATCATGAAACCAAGATTGTCCATCAAATTTCATTACAATAGCATTTTGAGGAATCCATTCTCCTAATGCTTTATGATTTCCAATTAAACAGATGGATTCTCCACTATTTAACAATGGGGCAACTGTGGTAAATCGTATTGGCATATTGAGGGATGGAATCGACTCAACATGGTTAGTCTTATTTATGAATACGTTTGTAAATGGCGATGTATAGAATGTATTGTCAACTACACCCATATCGTTCCACGTATCTACGATTAGCAGATCATCGGAGGCGTTATTGATGTGAAAATTTCGGTGAATGCCCCAATCTTGTATTTGATCACCATGTTCATCTTGATAGATAAAACTATAGTTTAATCCAGTCAAGCCGGTAAGACTTTGAGAAGAAATAGAAAGGCTAACTTTCCAAAAATATTGGTTTACATAGGCAAGCGGAATGGAGTGTGAGGCTTGCCCATTTCCTAACTCCTTTATGTTACCCAAAATTCTTAACGACTGCCCTGGTCTGGTCGTAAAACGTAAATAAATGTCTATCTTCATCATCTTCATCAATTACAAGGTAGCTAATGTACGAATTTTGAAGCGTATTTAATACACATTTAAATATTTTTAAACATCCTGAACTGAATGGATTTGGATATTATTTCAGGTTGTATATTTGCAAAAAATAAATAGATGACAAAGAGCGCTAAAAACATGTACTGGATTCTCTTCTTTTTATCATTAGCCTTGTCTGTTGCCGTATATTTCTTTATTCCTGCATTGGTATCACTAACTGTAGTACCTATAGTAACCTGCTTTGCTAAAGCATTAGATTTAATTTAATTTAATCTACTTTTTATAGTCATTTATTGTCCAGTCAACACTGGTCATGTTATATTTTTGCTCAAATTTTTACTACCACTTCATTTCTATTGAATATTTTCTATCAAATTGGTATTTATTCTTATATTTTAATAGCATATTGAAATATAAGTGCAATTTATTAGAAATATTTTAAAATCCTTAACGTTTCAATTTGGTTAAGGGTCTCATATAAAGTAACTTTGCATCTTCAAATCTATATCGATCACTGATAGATTGAATAAAGCCTAAACCCTATTCCAATGCCTAGTACCTTACATTACACACCACTTCAATTCAATACTACAACTATGAAATCGCTTATGCATTTATTAAAAAAATCAACTCCTTTTAGGATCACAAGAAAATTTACGAGCTACACTTATTTAGTAAAAACTGCTCTCAGTTTTGTATTTCTAATCAGCCTATCATCAATCGTTTTTGCTAATACTACAGACTCCTATTTAAATGATAGTAATAAAGTAAAGAACAACATAAACAGGTCTGAAAATGGAGATAAAGACAATGTTAAGATATCAGTGCCTAGTAAAAAAAGTTTACTTTGGGCAGATTATGAAATGCATATAAACATGCAATCATTCATACAAAGGGAGTTTCATCCTGTATTAGATAGAATACCTATGTATATAGCTGATCAAGCTATTACCAAGCTTTTTTATCAAGAACTTCAGTTGGTTGTTAACAGCACTGAAATAAACCGAGCTGATAATGACATCACCACTAAATTTTATAGCGAAGAAGTAATCATCACTAATGAACTTGATTAGCGAATTTGTCTGACAAGGGAAACTCTTGTTGGTATAAAAAAACCGGCCAATCGACCGGTTTAAAAATGTACTGTAAATGATAAGCCGGATTCTGTTTTTAAGCTATCATTTATCTGTCCTATAAATTACTCTACAGGATCAAGCTGCCTACCCATTTCAGCCTTATTAAGAGCAAGCGAGTCACTTGCCATCCAAAGGATACCAAAACCTATGTGGCATTTCAGCACGCAAGGTTTACCCCCACTATACATTACTGTATAATGCCGGAAGCTCTTACCTCCCGTTTTCACCCTTATCCCAACAAGTTGAGACGGTTATTTTCTGTGGCACTTTCTGTCCCCGAAAAATCGGAGCCCGGCTATTCACCGGTGCGATGCTCTTTGCTGTCCGGACTTTCCTCGTCATTATGCATAACGCGATAGCTTCATTTACAGCGAGGCTAAGGTACGGTATTTGTAGAATTGATGAAGATATTAAGGCTATTGAACTACTTTATAAAAATTTCTGTCGCCCCGTATCCAAATGAGTTAGTGTATCGATTAATGAATGATTTAACATCTTTTTTAAGACGAAGCATGGCATGAATTTCATCCTTTAATTTACCTGTACCTACTCCATGTATAACTGTAATGGATTTAAGTTGGTGGATTAATGCTTCTTCGTAAAATTTATCAAATGCATCCAGTTGAATTGAAAGAATGGAATTAGAGTCGAGGCTTGAAAAATTATCCACTAATTTTTCTATATGCAAATCAATTAACGTTCTTGGATTAGGCAAGTAGGATTTGGCTTTATCAGAAGAGTATAATTTAAATCCAGCTGAGGATAATTTAGTTAGATCAAATTTTTCCTCCGTAGGCTTGTCTGGTAAAGTGTCAAAAAGAGAATATTTGAATGATGCTTGCTGAAGACGAAGTAGTTCCTCTGCCTTTTTAAATATCTGTTTTCCCTTGGGTTTAAACTGAACTTCAAAATGAGCAACTTTTTTTGGATCTATAAATTGAAGTGAGAAAATAAACTCAAACGATGGTTGATCATTTAGATTCTCAAAAGGAAGATCAAAAACATATAGTTCTTCAAATGACTTAATATTCTTTCGTAGATCAATTTCTTTTTTATCCCCATAAAAAATGCTTAAATCAAAATTGTATTCACTTTCAGTATGGTTTGATACAAAGAGTTTAAAATGAGAAATCACATCATCATCAAAAATATCCTTATCCAAAACAGGAAAGAAAACCAACCAAACACCATCAACCACTTTTAATGGAACAACTACCTTTTCTTTACGGACTTCGTCAATGTGCTTTTTATTTTTTTTAACTGGTCCACTTTTTTCTGTAAAATCAAAAAAATATGGGAAATCAATTTGATCTGCATAAACAGGGAAGCTTATTCCATTCACGTTCACCAATAGCATCTCCTTATTGATCCACTCAATCACTTCACCCTTTTCCTTTGTGGCTAATATGAGAATCTTATCACCCGACTGAAATTTCATTTAAGAAAATTAATTGGGTCAAGAAGTAGGTGCATTCAGTTTGCTATTTTTATTACCGTAGGAAAAATAAATAATTAATCCAAATGCCATCCAACCAATAAAAACTAACCAACTTTTAGCAGGTATTTCAACCATCAGGTAGAGACAACAGGCCACTCCCATTACAGGGATTAGTGAATAATTCTTCAGAAAAGATAAGATTGCCAGGACGCCAGCAAGTACTATAAATATCACGAATAAAATTTCTTGATATCCTTCACTTAAAATGTTTGAGAAAGCTTGTGTTGTTCGATCATAGAACAAAATCAAAACAAGAATGTAAATTAATGGATATATATACTTTGCGTTTATATAGGGGATTGAAAATTTTCCAGTTTCACGTTTTATCTTAGGCAATAATAATACACCTCCACTTACTAAAACAAACGCAAAAAGTGTTCCTATGCTTGTAAGATCTGTAATTAACTTATCGTCTATCACTAAAACTAATCCCCCTACCAAAACACCTGATATAATAGTTGAAAAGCTTGGCGTATTATACTTCTTGCTAATTTTCCCAAATGAACCTGGCAGGAGGCCATCACGGCTCATAGCCATCCAGATTCTTGGTTGACCGAGTTGAAAAACAAGTAATACAGATGTTGCAGCGACTACTGCACCAATGGAGATAATAAAGCCTACTTTTTTTAGGTTAATTTTTTCGAATACATAGGCAAGTGGATCAGTAACATTTTTAAACTCCGTGTACTTAACCATACCAGTAATGACAATAGCTGTCAATATATAAATAACTGTACAGATAATCAACGAGTAAATCATTCCTCGTGGAAGATCGCGTTTAGGATTAGCACATTCTTCAGCCGTTGTGGATATGGCATCAAACCCAATGTAAGCAAAGAACACAGCAGACACCCCTTTTAAAACACCACTCATACCGTTAGGAAGAAAGGGCGACCAGTTGTCGGTTGTATGATTTGTGAAAATATACCATAATCCGATTCCTGCAATGATAAGCAACATGACAATTTTCATGATGACCATTGCATTGGCTGTTTTCTTACTCTCTTTGATGCCAACATAAACAAGCATAGTAATGAGAACAACAATGATAAAACCAGGAAGGTTAATTATAAAAGGAATCCCTAATAATTTTGGCGCTGTGGAATATACTAATTGACTTACTGGACTTCCCGCTTCAACTGCCTGTTGGTAAGCATAATAAGCAGTCTGGTATCCGGTAGTTAACCAATCAGGCAAATTTATATTCATTG
>CANKGM010000162.1 GCA_947481355.1 Chitinophagaceae bacterium | reverse complement strand
CTTGAAAGCCTTTCATGGTTTTATACCGACACACTAAATCTTTTAAGGTTCTTGAAATGACATGGTGAATACCTGGCATACCATTGGCACTTGGAGGTCCTTCAAAAAACACAAATGGTGTTGCCCCTTCCCGTATACGAATGCTTTCTTTAAAAGCCTCTTCATGTTTCCAATTAGAAAGCATTTCCCGCTCAAAAGACGGCAAATCTAGCTGTTGATATTCCTTATAACTCGCTTGCATACACTAGTAAAAGTGGGCAAAGGTAAAAAATAAAATGGGACCGAAGTCCCATTTTACAATTAGATCAGATTGATAAGCCTAAAAGATTTTTGAACCGTTGGACTGATAGGTATACCTGAAGGTATAATAACGCTGCCTAGCTAGTTTTTCATCATCTGGAACATTAGCTGCAGGGGTACCTGCTTTGTAATAACTAAAGATCTCTAGCTTAGCATAATTACCATTGGCTGTTCTGATGACCAATACTCTACCTGGAACCGGATTGATAAGGTTTGTAGGGAAATCATATACATACCAACCTTTGTTGCTGCCGGTGGGAATTGCATAGGCGGTTGGTGCATTATCTACCTTAAATACGGAGTCCGCTGAAATAGACGTAAGCTCATCAAAGGTTCCATTGTATACAAAAGCACCACCAAAGCCTGGTCCACTAGTTCCCCCATTAGTAAGTATGGTCGTACCCCTGAATGCAACATCCCATTTAGTGGAGTTAGAATCTGCACTAGATATGACCGATTTGCTTTCGATACTATAAAAAGTAAACTTACCAGCTCCTACAGGTTGTCCATTTGACAAACCAATAATGGTGTCTGCGGAAAGTTCCATCACTGTATCCGTAATTACTGTATTGATTACTAAAGGGGTTTCATTTTTCTTACATGACATGAAAAAAAGCACACTAGCCAATACCATGAATGAAATTTTTACCGTTCTCATTGTTTTTACTATTTATGTTTAAAAGTGAAGTTGAAAATTTATATAGCCTGTTCTTCCTGGATTTCCGGGTAAGAAAAGCAGGTCTTTATAATTAAATAGATTGTCTACACCAATCATAATATCCGAATGTTTAGACGCACTATATCCAATACTAGCATTAGCCTGCATATACCCCTTAGCAAATTCATCTTCGCGGTTGATCAACCCATTACCATCTATATCATAAGTACCCCATCGCCCTCTGTATAAAAGTCTTACCGTCGTGAAGAAACCAGATTTATTTTCATAATTAAACTTAAGGTTAGCACTGTGCTTAGATCTATATGGCAAACCACCATAATCTGAAACAGTCATTCGAGTAGCAGCACCATTTTCAATACTTCTTTGATATACTTCACCATGCTTAATTGCACTAAGCACTTGCTTATCAGCAGTGTATAAGTATTGATAGCCAACCTTAATGCTAATTGACTTACGTAAACGCTTGCTTGCCTCTAGCTCCACTCCCTCTGTCAACGCTTGTTTCAAATTAAAATAACTGTAGATCTGTCCACCACTTTTTTTAAATGCAATAACATCTGTAACAATCATATTACTGATATCATTTCTAAAAAAATTAGCTTGTAAATTGAGCTCATGTGGAAGTTTTACTTTAACTCCAGCGTTTAAACCACCAGACATTTCAGGCTTTAAAACAGAAACAATATTTAGCATTGAAGTAGTTTGGTCTATTGCATTAAGGTTAGACAATCTCTTTACTTCATCTTGGGCAACTGAAGCACCAAAAACAGAATATGAACCAGCTGCAAGATTGGTGAAGTTCAAATACAATTGGCGAAAGTCTGGGGCCTTAAATCCTTTACCATAAGATAGATTAAAAGATATAAACTCATTATAAGCATATTGAAAAGCTACCTTAGGGCTCAACACAGAGGAATACGCTCTGTTTGCATCATAACGAAGGCCAGCAATAAAGGTGAGCTTCTTTGTAATTTTTTCTTCATGTTGAGTAAAGAGATACCCAATCTGATTTTCTCTTTTTGTCGAGAGTGAATCATATCGATTTGAACGTACGTTTTCTTGTATATATCCTGCGCCTGCAATAAAATTTGATTGTGCTCTGATGTGCCAATCCGTTTGATTTTCAATTCGATTAAATCGCTGTTGAAACTGATCATTATATCCGCCTAATGCATCTTTCACACTAAGCTCTTGAATCGCAGTAAACCCAGTAAAATAACCTCGAAAAGTTGTACTGATTTTAGAATTTATACTACGACGAATGATTGGGTTAATATTATATTCATTGCTTTTTTCGAATCCTTTTGAAACTATTGTGCTGCCACCATTTAAAACAGAAATAGTATTGTCAACATATGTATTGTTATGCCTTGCCGTTAGTCCAAATTTCCATTTATCTGCTATGGGCAAACTCAATGTTACTTGTTGAGTTGAACGCCAGAATGGCTCAACTGTTTGTTGGGTAGCATTTGGCTTAAGACTATACCCTTCAGAACGATTATAATCAGAAGAAACTTGTAGATCTAATTTATGAATCCTTCTCGCGATATCGAATGAACCATCAACCGTATTAAACCTACCATACCTCAAGTTGAGGTCTGATTTTTTGATCCCAGGTTGGTCAGTTATAATATTGATAACACCACCCATGGCTTCCGAGCCATACAAACTTGACGATGGGCCTTTGATGATTTCAATTTTTTTAATCCCTTTAATAGTAATGCGCGAAAGATCAAGCACACCACCAGTCCGGCCGATTAAAGGCTCACCATTCAATAAAATCAAGGTGTATTCAGATGATAAGCCTTGCATCTGAATTCCTTTTCCAAAATTATCAATGACAGCAATTCCGGTTTGTTCAGCCAAAATATCGCTTAGTCTAAGCGAACCACTTTGGTAAAGGGTTTTTGCTGAAACAATGGATGCAGGAATGGCAATATTGCTGAGTAAACGTGGTGAGCGTGTGGCAGTTACAATAACTTCATCCATTGACTTGGTCGATATGGAATCATTATTGGTTTGGGCCGTCGCCCCAATGCATAGCACAATAAAACAAAATAGAACCAGACTCTTCATTGCTTAAATTCAAATGCAATAGTACTTGAAGCAATACCTAAATACATCATAGAATTGTCAGTTCTTAATTACAATAGTTATTATGACAATCCGATGACAATGAAAATGCAAAAAAATAAATTATGGGTTTGAAACCCTCAACAATTCACATGGTTTTAGTCCTGTGTGCTTTTTGAAAGCTGTTGAAAAATGTGAAATGGAAGAATACCCAAGTTGGGCAGAAACTTCGGAAACAGAGAGTCCTTTTTCGTACAATAGAAATCGTGCATGTTCCATACGCTGATCCTGATAAAAATCAAATATGGTGGTACTGAACATGACTTTAAACCCTTTTTTCAAATAGCATTCATTGATGGCTACCTTTCTACTTAACTCTCTTATGGTTATTGGATCGCCAATATGCTTCAACAAAATTTCTCTTGCTTTAATTATTTTCTCTCTTTCATCTTGATGTGCAAGAAACTTACAAGCAGGTATTTCATCCTCTTTTAAGGCATTCATCGTTTCAAGACAATAAAGAAGCAAAATCTGGGTTTGCGCGTTGACGAAAATATTTTCAACGGCATCAGTATATTGATTATTAAGAATGTTATCGAGGGTATGCCTGATTCGTCCAGACATCTGTATTGAACGGGTGAATGTGTGGTTATAGCGAAAATTGAGGATAGCATCCGTTTCGGTTTGTGTATCATCTGTCTTGATTAAGTTTGTGAGGTGCAACGGATCAAACCTAAATCGCAATAAATCTACCGTTTGGGTATGCTCAACACAGCCAGCATCTTTGTTAAACTTACAATCTTCGCAATTAACCTCAGAATGCTTGCAATATGCCTGACCAGAAATACAAAATCTCAATTCTATAAATCGATTCTCTTTACTCTCTTCAACATGATATAACAATGAGCCCTCATCTTCAATCATTGCATGTGGGTCTTTTTGGTAGCGTTGAATATGAAATTGCCAAGAACCTGGAATTTTCTTCTCCTTAGAAAAGACCATGGGCATGCTGGAGGGAATTGCCCAACCCGTCACCTGACTAACTTCCATTTTACCTACAAATTGCATATAAAAGCAAAGTTAACCCCATTAAATGAGGGTGTTTACTAAAAAAGATGAAAAAGTGCATTTTTATGTGGAAATTATCTTTAAAAAGAAATGAGTTTAGCCTCCTATTTATGCCTTTAACCGCCTTGTTTTCAGTAGATTTGTATACATTTTTGGGAACAAAAACAGAGGTTATAAGAATAGTATGAGTACAGATAATCAAGAGAGCATAGATCAACAGAATGCCGGATACGGTGCAGATAGTATTCAAGTCTTAGAAGGATTGGAAGCGGTACGAAAAAGACCGGCAATGTATATCGGAGATATTGGCGTGAAAGGACTTCATCATCTCGTATATGAAGTGGTAGACAACTCCATTGATGAAGCACTCGCAGGGTATTGCAATGCGATTTACGTTACTATACACGAGGACAATTCTGTTTCGGTACAAGATAATGGTAGAGGTATTCCTACCGGCATGCACTTAAAAGAAAAACGCAGTGCCTTAGAGGTTGTAATGACCGTTCTCCATGCAGGGGGGAAATTTGATAAAAATACATACAAGGTATCCGGTGGATTACATGGTGTGGGGGTAAGCTGTGTGAACGCACTCAGCACCAAATTGATTGTAACCGTTAACCGCGAAGCAAAAATATTTGAACAGGAATATTCAAGAGGTGTTCCTCAATATGCCGTTAGGGAGATTGGGAAAAGTGACCTCACTGGTACAAAGGTTCACTTTTGGCCAGATACAACCATCTTTACTAGCCATGAATACAATAAGGATATCCTAGAAGGCAGACTACGCGAACTTTCATACCTAAACAAGCGAATCAAAATCACGTTGAGTGACTTGAGGGAAATCGATGAAGAAGGTAAGACCTATGAAAAGGTTTTTTACAGCGAAGGTGGTATTGTTGAGTTTGTTGAAATGCTGGATACAAGCGCAAAACGCAACACGCTTATCCCCTCAGTGATTTATATGGAAGGCCACGATGCTGAATCAAATGTAGCCGTGGAAGTTGCCATCAATTACAATGATTCATACAACGAGCATATCTTCTCATATGTAAATAACATCAATACCATTGAAGGAGGAACACATGTGGCTGGTTTTAGACGAGCTATTACCAGGGTATTCCAACAATATGGTAAAAAACAAGGGTTATTTGAAAAGTCTAAAGTAGAAGTTGAAGGAGATGATTTTCGTGAGGGACTTAGTGCCATCATCTCTGTAAAAGTTCCTGAGCCACAATTTGAAGGTCAAACCAAAACCAAATTGGGTAACTCAGAAGTAATGGGTATCGTTGACGTAACCGTTTCAAGAGTACTAGAAGCATACTTGGAAGAAAATCCAAGG
>CANKGM010000161.1 GCA_947481355.1 Chitinophagaceae bacterium | reverse complement strand
CCCAAGTACAGCAATCAATCAACTTGAAATGTGGCAAGCCGAAAGCTTTGACCCAATTACCATTTCAAAAGAATTGGGTTGGGCTTCCGCTATTGGCATGAACGTAATGCGTGTTTACTTACATGATATAGCATGGCAGATAGATCCTCAAGGGTTTAAAAAAAGAATGAATGATTTTCTTGCTATAGCGGATAAGCATAAGATAAAAATATTATTTACAGTTTTTGATGATTGCTGGAATGCTGACGCATCACCAGGTAAACAGCCAGACCCCAAGCCAGGAATTCATAATAGCGGGTGGGTAAGAAGTCCAACCATATCTGTCCATGATAATCCTCTGAAATGGCAATATCTTGAAGCATATGTAAAAGATGTTCTTTCGTATTTCAAAGACGATAAGCGCATTTTAATGTGGGATCTATATAATGAGCCAGGAAATAGTGATTATGAAAATGGATCAGTGGAGCTTTTGCAACGTGTGTTTGAGTGGGCATGGTTTGTAAGACCTTCTCAGCCACTTACTTGCGCCGTATGGAATGGCAATGAAGTGATAAATGAAATCATTTTAAGTAATTCTGATGTAATCACTTTTCATAATTATGAGGAACTTACTTCGCTTGAAAATCAAATCATAAAATTAAAAAATTATGATCGTCCTATATTATGCTCAGAATATATGGCAAGAACCCGCAATAGTAGATTTCAAACGCATCTTCCTCTATTTAAAAAATATAATGTAAGCGCAATTAATTGGGGCCTAGTCGCAGGAAAGAGCAATACCATATATCAATGGGGCATGCCAATCCCCGATGGCTCAGAACCAACAGTTTGGTTTCATGATGTTTTTAGGAAGGATGGTTCTCCTTATAAAAAAGAGGAAGTTGATTTCATTAAAAGCATCACATCACGGAAGAAATAAATAAACAAATTGATTTATTCTTAGTTATTATTAAAAAAAATAGAGCATGTCAAGAGTTGTCGTAGCAGGAGGTGGCATAATTGGATTATGTACAGCATATTATTTAAAGAAAGCAGGTCATGATGTTTTAATCATTGATCGAGGAGATCTAAAATCGGGCACATCTTTTGGAAATGCTGGATATGTTTCTCCAAGTCATTTTATCCCTCTTGCCTCACCAGGAATTATTGCCAAGGGTATGAAATGGATGATGAGTTCGAGTTCTCCATTTTATATTAAACCCCGCTTAAACATCGATTTGATTCGATGGGGACTTACATTTTGGAAAAGATCTGGTAGGTCGACAATGGAACGTAATATCCCTCATCTAGATGCAATCCTACAACTGAGTAGAACCCTTACTTCTGAAATAAGGGATGAGCTAGGAGATAATTTCAGAATGAAGGAAATGGGCTGTTTGATGTTGTATAAGAGCTTGAATACTGAACATCACGAGATTGAGCTTGCAAAAGAAGCGGCAGCATTAAATATTGATACGAGAGTGCTCAATCTTCAAGAATTACAAGCCATGGAACCTGAGGTTGAACTGAATGTTCGTGGAGGCGTATTGTATCCAATCGATTGTCACCTCCATCCAGGAGATTTGATGACAACTATAACAGAATACCTCAAAAATAATGGTGTTGAATTTTCATTAAATACTAATATCATAGGCTTTGAGAAAGAAAGTAAAACTCTTAAAGGGATAGTGACAGACAAAGGTGTTTTTAGAGGGGATGAATATGTGTTAGCTACGGGATCCTGGTTGCCTATCGTAAGTAAGCAACTTGGTATAGATATACTAATGCAAGCAGGTAAGGGATATAGTATGACATTCGAAAATGTAAAGAGAAACCTTCACTATCCAGCTATACTTGTAGATGACAGGGTAGCTATGACTCCAATGGGGGCAGACTTAAGAATGGGAGGTACCATGGAAATTAGCGGAATTGGTTCTCCTCTTTTAATGAAAAGGGTAAAGTCTATTTTTAATGCTGCAAAAAATTACTATCCTAATTTACCAGTTGAGTTTCCTGAGCGTGAAAAGATATGGTATGGGCTTCGCCCATTGAGTCCAGACGGACTCCCCTATATAGGAAGACACTCAGCCTATACCAACCTAGTAATCTCGGGTGGTCACGCCATGCTAGGTATATCGCTTGCTGCGGCAAGTGGGAAATTGGTTGAGGAAATAATAGGACATAAAAAAACAAGCATAGATATAGCTGCATTTGATGTTGAACGTTAGTTATAAATTAATCATTATGAAAAAGATAGTTAGCATTTTAATTATTGGTTTACTCAGCAATTCATTAGCAAATTCGCAAAGCTTAACAATGCTTTGGTCTTCCGATACAACACTGAAAGTGGCAGAGTCTGTATTGGTCGATGCTAAAAATGAGCGATTGTTTGTTGCCAATATTGGCAGCAAGAATCCATGGGGCAGAGAGGGTAAGGGGTCTATTGGCATTCTTACACCAAATGGTAAAGTATTAAATCCAACTTGGTTGAAGGGGCTGAATTCACCAAAGGGGATGGCGTTGATTCAAGACGACATTTTAATTGTCGCTGATGTGGACTCCATTTTGATTGTTGATATTGTTCATGCTGCGGTTGTTAAAAAAATTGGGATTGATGGTGCGCAACAACTCAATGATATCACTATTGATAAACGAGGTGATATATATGTGTCAGATTCTAAGGCTAATAAAATTTATCAGATTTCAAAATTCAAACCAGCTTTATTAATTGATGGAATGAAAGGAGCTAACGGAGTACTGTATGTCGATAAGACATTATATTTCGTTGACGATGGATCATTTTGTAAACTAGGTAAGAACAAAGAAAAAGTTCATATTGCTGATGGCTTAGGAGGCGGAACAGATGGAATAGAACAAATTGATGAACAGAATTTTCTTGTTTCATGTTGGTCAGGGACCATTTGGCATGTAAATCTTAATGGCACTAAAAAGCTTCTTTTGGATACACGCAGTGAGCAAATAAATTCTGCAGATATTGGGTACGATAAAAAAAAGAAGATAGTTTATGTTCCTACATTTTGGAAGAACAATGTAGTAGCTTATCAGTTAGTTGACTAAAATTCAGCTCGGCAGCGGATTTCTTACTGCCGAGCTGAATTAAATGAAATGCGGTTATTTCATCTGATCTTCTAAGTAAGTTATCATTTCATTATTGCCCTTTTCTTTCAACTTCTTCAATATGCTAGGCAATAGAAATTGATTCATATATGGATTGATTTGATCTTTCAATGAAGCCGGAAGTTCATTTCTGAAATTTATGATAAGACCAATCGCATTTTTTATTCTATCATTACTTTTCAAATTTCCCGTCATCTCGGCTATTTGTTGCAGAATCATGATCTTTTCATTTGACAAGCCTAAGGATGTAAATTTTTCAGCTAGTTTATCATAGATTTCTTCGTTTCCAGAAGCAATTAATATTTTATTAATAGCCGCATCTAATTCACCCTTGGCGGTTTTGTGTGAAAGTTCAGTTGCTAATGTTAATGCAAGTGAAGAGTCGACTTTACTTAACGCAGTTAGCGCTTCACCTGACACTGAGTAAGATGAGTCTTTTACAGATTGAAGGTATGTTTCCTTATATGTAAGATTGACTGTGTTGCCTAACCCTTTAATCATGTTAGCTTTTACAAGCCTGTTCTTCTCTTTGCTTAGTAAAGAGGCTATAATGATTTCGAATTCCTTTCGAGTGCTTTCTTTTTTTAAATCAATCTTACTCAGTGCGAGTTCTCGGATTCCAGCGTATGGGTCTGTGAGCGCATCTTTCAATAACTGGATTGCCTTGGGGTTGTCCATTTTTCTTCCACAAAATTCTATAGCTTCTCTTCGGTCTAAATAGTTTCCTGCAAAGTGATATTGATGCACATAGTTGTCAATATTCTTATTCTCTTTCTTCTCGCAAAGCAAAACCTTATCTCCATCGAAGTTTATTAAATCTGGATTTGTGCCTGCAGAGAACGTAAATGTATCAATGGCGTTTTCTAGCCAAATTAGATTTCTTGTTTTTTTGTCACCCGTGTAAACATCAATGTATGTAGGTATTCGAAAGATTTTTCCAGTCTTTTGTGTTTGTTTCACAATGACTTTTATGGCTTTTAAGGAATCAACATAATTATAATTAATATCAAGCTTTGGATGCCCACTGCCGTAATACCATTCATTAAAAAACCAGCTTAAATCTTTACCACTTGTTTCTTCAAGCGCAAGCCTAAGGTGTGCTGCTTCAGCTGATTTGAATTTATTGGTGGTTAGGTATAAATTTAATCCTTTGAAAAAGGCAGAGTCTCCAATATGATTTCTCAACATGTGCAATATTGCTCCTCCTTTTTGATATGAGACTGCATCAAACATATCTTCTCTGTCTGCGTAATAAAATCGTACTAAATCCTTTTCAGAATTATTCCCTCTTAAATAGGATTGTATGTTTGTATAGTTTTCTGCATCACCAGCATCTGTGCCATATTTGTATTGATTCCAAAGGGTTTGACTGTAATTTGCGAATGATTCGTTTAGGGTGAGGTTGCTCCAACTTTCTGCAGTAACATAATCGCCAAACCATTGGTGAAACAATTCGTGTGCAATAGTTGATTCCCATCTATTTTCGTCTGTAAGTTCTCTGGCATCTTGTTGAGCAGATTCTTGGTGGAGTGTCGCCGTAGTGTTTTCCATTGCGCCAGATACATAATCTCTACCTGTAATCTGAGCATATTTATTCCAGGGATATTCAACTCCTGTGATTTTTGAAAAGTAACTCATCATTTCAGGGGTATTGCCAAAGATTTTTTTTGCTACAGGTGCATATTCTCGCTCTACATAATAATTTACCTCTTTCCCTTTCCAATGATCTTTTACTACTGCATAATCACCAACACCCATAAAAAATAGGTAAGGTGAGTGCGGGAGTGTCATTTTCCAATAATCTGTCCTTGTCCCATTCTTATTTTGCTTTTGGCTTACCAATTCACCATTACTAAGTGTTACATACTTTGCTGGAACAGTCATGTAAATTTCTTCAGTTGTTTTTTGTTGCGTCTGGTCTATTGTTGGGAACCAGACCGAATTTGATTCAGTTTCGCCTTGTGTCCAAATTTGTGATGGCTTGTTTTTTATCTCACCTTTTGGGTTGATAAAAAATAGTCCTTTCACGCCCAGCATGGGATCAACTCCAGAGGCCTCCTCGTATTCATTAGGCATTGAGGTATAACTAATGTAAATGGTATAGAGATCCCCTTTTTTATACAATTTAGGGAGTTTGATGTTCATTTGTAAACCATCATAAGAGTATAGAAGTTTGTTTTTTGTGTTGTTTTTATCAATCAGTGAAACCTCATGTAGCTCCATTCCTTTTGCATCAAGTCTCAAGGAATCTGTTGGGTCGATATGAGGTGTTAACGTAATCCAAGCTTTACCTAACAAATGTGACTTGTCGAAATCAAACTGAACATCGAGTTTGGTATGTACCAAAT
>CANKGM010000160.1 GCA_947481355.1 Chitinophagaceae bacterium | reverse complement strand
TTTAACTTTATTCCATTTCAATAAAGCGACAGAAAACCATGCTTTTTGTTGTTTTTCAATCACTTATAAAATATTTTTTTGGTAAAAAGTTGAAAATTATGCAATTTTATAGGGGTTCAATTCGTTCAAGAGAAAAATAGAGCTAAAAATGTAACTCTTTTATGGTCTTTGGCAAAATTAGTTGAATGCCGGGTCCTAAACAATTGAAAAAGAACAACAATGAGAAAAGCAGATTTAATTAACAAAATTGCCGAAAAAACAAATATCCCTAAAGTTGACGTACTTGTTACCTTAGAAACGATGTTTAAAGAGATCAAATCTACTCTTGCTCAAGGTGAAAACATCTATGTAAGAGGCTTTGGAAGCTTTATTACTAAAAAAAGAGCCGCTAAAATCGGAAGAAATATCAAAAGGAATACTGCAGTTCAAATCCCTGCCCATTTCATTCCAGCGTTCAAACCTGCTAAGGAATTCATGCAGGAAGTAAAAAAACTTGAAATTGATACAGTAATTAAGCAGGAAGGTGATGATGAAATGGCTTGATGCCGTAACTTTGCAGCCTAAATTAATTACATGTTGAAAAAACAGCAATGGATTGCAGTTGCTATTGGAGCAGTGCTGCTGTTTGGAATTTATACGTTTGGAAAATTTACCCCTCCTCACGAGGATCATGCAACACATACTAGTCCAGAGGAAGCTAAATCCTTCGAAATCAATGCATTCATTAATGGTTTAAAAAAAGACCTTACCCCCACACAGTCAGCTTACCTCACCAAACTTGAAGATGCGTTAACCCGAGGCGACTTGGTTAAACAACGCATTGATAACTTTCATGCTCTATCAGACTTCTGGAGAGATAGCGTAAAAAGCTACCTTCCATTCATCTATTATACGGCTGAAAAGGCTAAGTTGGAAAATTCTGAAAAAAACCTCAACTTTGCCGCCCACTCAATGCTGGAAGAGCTGCGGGGAATATCTGATGTAGAGCTAAAAACATGGATGGCAAATCAAGCCAACGACTTGTTCAGCCGCTCGCTCAAAATCAACCCGAATAACGACTCAACCATCATAGGGCTAGGTAGCACCTACTTCTTCGGCGTTTCAGGATCTCCCATGGAAGGAATTCTAAAGATCAGGGCTATTTCAGAAAAAGATCCCAACAATGTTTTTGCTCAGTTCATGCTGGGTTACGGCGGGTTGGTATCTGGACAAACAGAAAAAGCAACTGAGCGGTTCAAGAAAGTTATCAAGTTGGATCCAACCAATACAGAAGCTATTTTCTTACTTGCCGAACTCTATGAAAAAGCAGGTGATAAGAAATCAGCTATTGAATGGTATCTGAAAGGATTGAAGGATGTTAAAAACCCAGAACTGATTAACGCTTTAAATGAAAAAATTGCCTCGTTAAAATAATTAATAACAATCTAAATAACTGACTATGCCTTGCGGTAAAAAAAGAAAACGTCATAAGATAGCGACACACAAACGCAAAAAGAGGTTGAGAAAGAACCGTCATAAGAAAAGAAAATAGCATTCGTTACTTTTCATTCTTACATTAAACATTTTTAGAGGTGCATGACTGTTGCCTGGTGTAGCCGTCATGTACCCTATTAAGTGTACACCTCTTATCTTTCCAATTGAATAAGGAACTTGTCATAAACGCATCTGTACAGGGCGTTGAGATCGCCCTGCTAGAAGACAAAAAACTGGCTGAACTTCATAATGAAAAAATTGATGCCAGTTTTGCTGTGGGTGACCTCTATTTGGGTAAGGTCAAGAAATTAATCCCAGGACTTAATGCAGCTTTCGTTGATGTTGGATTCGAAAAAGATGCATTCCTTCATTATACAGACTTGAGTCCCTTCTGCAAATCACTTCTGAAGTTCACTCAAATTTCTATTAATACTCCAGTACAAAGTCAGCAAGACTTTTCTCAATTTACCGTTGAACCAGAGATTGTTAAAACAGGAAAAATTAATGAAGTATTAGGACAAAAACCGAATGTACTGGTTCAAATTCTAAAAGAACCCATAGCTGCAAAAGGTCCAAGACTAAGTTGTGAAATCTCCCTACCCGGAAGGTTTGTAGTAATTACTCCATTTAATGATATCATTGCCGTTTCACGCAAGATTCATTCTTCAGAAGAGAGAAAAAGACTTCAAAAAATTATTGAAGCCATCAAGCCAAAAAACTTTGGCGTAATTGTAAGAACTGCTGCTGAAGGAAAAAATACAGCAGAACTTCATGAAGATCTCAATTCACTATTTAGCAAGTGGAGAACAATACAAGAGAATTTAAGTGGTGCGGTACCTCCTCATAAAGTAATGAGTGAGCAAACCAAAACAACTAGTATACTTAGGGATTTATTAAATGCCGATTTCAATAGAATTGTGGTGAACGATAAACAAATCTATGATGATGCAAAGTCATATATTCAGCGTATTGCACCTGATAAAGCAGATATAGTACAACTCTATAGCAGTAGTGCTCCAATATTTGATCATTTTGGTATAACGAAACAAGTGAAAGGAGCCTTCGGTAAAACAGTAAATTTGCCTAGCGGTGCTTACTTGATTATAGAGCATACCGAAGCATTACATGTTGTAGATGTAAATAGCGGCTATAAGAGCGTTAGCAATAACCAGGAGGAGAATGCACTTCAAACTAATCTTGAGGCCGCTGAAGAGATTGCTAGACAGCTTAGACTTCGTGATATTGGTGGTATAATTGTGGTAGACTTCATCGACATGAAACTTCCAGAAAATAAAAAGAAGTTACATGAAGCTATGGAAGAATTCATGAAAGCCGATAGAGCTAAGCATGCTGTTCTTGCAATTACCAAATTTGGATTAATGCAGTTGACAAGGCAACGCATGAAGCCAGAGATGAACATCAATACACAAGAACAATGTCCATCTTGTCAAGGAACTGGAAAAATATCTTCAGCATTGGTACTTGAAGATGAAATCGAAAAAAACATTAGCTATTTAAGTGAGCAGAAGCACAAATCGCTCAATATTACTGTTCATCCCATATTGTATGCTTACCTCAACAAGGGTATCATTTCTATTAGGCGCAAATGGTCATGGAAATACAAATTAAAAGTTCTTGTAAGTGCAAATAACAATTATCACCTTACAGAATTTCATTTCTTCGATTCAAACCAAGAAGAGATAAGACTATAATCAGTAATAAATACATTAGACAAACTTTATTTGAATCGAATTCGCAGTAATATGCGTCAGTTCAAGAATGTTGTAGTAATAACATCAATACTCATTAAATTATGTGCATAAAAAAACCTTCACTTATTTAAAGTGAAGGTTTTTTATAAATTATATCAAACGATTAATGAGGATATTTAGGGTTAATCACTGAAGAGCTACCAGCTCCTGCAGGATTATAAGCTAACTCATTATCTGGTACATCCCAATAGTCCATGAAACCATAGTCGATAGTTGCGTTTGTCCACATTTTACCATCTTTGTCAAATACTACGCATCCAGTACGGCCATTGTCAATTACTCCCCAACGACGAGCATCATAGAATGATAAACCGGTGAATGCCACTTGAATTCTTCTCTCTCTTCTGATGATTTCCATTAAACTCAATGCTGGTGTAGTACCAGCCAAGTGAGGCAAACCAGCACCTTGCATATCATGTAATCTATCTACAATTTGTAATGCTGCATTATCATTTCCAAGATGAGCCTGAGCTTCAGCTTGCATAATAAGATTTTCTTCCAAAGAGCCTGCCAATTTCAATTCGTAAGCTCCAACTTCATTAGAACCATAAACCATTGTTGGTGTACCGTCTGCATCTAATCCCATACCATCTGGAACCATATACCAACGAGTAGCAACCGCAGTACCTCTAGTGAAATCACCAGGATAGAATGCTTCTAAAAGTTGAAAATTATTTTTGAATCTGAGATCATTTACAGTGTCAAACTCTTGAACTAACCTTTCAGATATCCAAAATCCAGGTGAAGTTCCAAGTGCAACAGAAGAAATAGTACCACCATTAGGATAGAAAATATCAGATGTTGCATTAGAGTAAGCTACAAATATTTTGTCTCCGTCAGAAATACCAGTTCCGTCTGCAGTTAGTTGTGCAATAGATGCCCAATCAGTCGATTCCACTGGTGAATTTACAAGCAAATTACGCGCCTTCATAGTGTTCACCGAATGTTCCCACATGGTAGCATCCAATGCACCACCGTTTCCAGCTTGGCAAATATCTGGAATTAGTTTAGAAAGCATATCGCTAAACTCACCAGGATTAGCTCCTTTAGCGAGTTCAACTGACTTACTGAAATTTGAATTTGCTTCATCAATAACCTTAGCATGCTCAACATAAACATCATTTGTTGTTGGAGTAGCATCGTTATCTATCAATCCAGCATAATATAAACTTCCGATATTAGAATAGGCATAACCTTTCCAAAAATAACACCAAGCTTGAATTGTTTTCTTCTTTGATTCAGCATCTCCAGCGAATTCAACACTCTCCACAGTAGCTAAAACAACATTCAATGCTTTATTCAAAGAATACATATAAGCCCACTGATAATACAATGGATTATTGTATGTATTTGCATTACTATTAATCTCATGCAATAATGCAGGTTGTGTGTTTGGAGTTTGAGGATTTAGCAATGAAGATCCATCATCATATGTAATCTTGTTAGGAGTACTAAATTGATTGATGTACTGGTTCGCTGCTTCAACACCCACTACGTCTGCAGTAAGCTCTAAATATCCCAATGGATCATTGAAGAAATTACCAAAAAATCCACCGTATTTAAGACCATGGAATCCATTGTAATAAACTGATCCTTGTGCAAGCGATATAATTCCTAATTCTGTATTGGCACTCTCAGGTGTAGGTGCATTTGGATTTCTAACATCCAATTGTTTCTTACATGCTCCCAGCGCTACAGAAATGGAAATTAATAATATTAAAAATTTTATGTGTTTCATAATTTATTTTATTTTATTTTTCTCTACATTAAAATCCAACATTCAAACCAACTTGGTATGTTTTGAAGTTTGGCAATTGTCCATTATCTGACCCTCTGTCCCAAGCTGAATTATTTCCAGCACCGTTAAGTTCAGGATCAAAGCCAGTGTACTTAGTCAATGTAACTAAATTACGACCAGACAGTACCAACTGAAGTGATTTGCAAGGCTTCAAGCTAAATACCTTTGCCATATCAATTGCTACAGAGATATTTCTCAAACGAACAAAGCTAGCGTCTTCATAATAATAGTTTTTAGTACCACAACGTTGACGTTGTGCATAAACACCACGATAAAATGCTGTCCAAGCGCCCGTTTCGCCATTGATAGTAATTTCATCATCGTAGTCTCTATGAATAGCATCTCTGTACATCCACTCTTTAAGTTGATTATACAAATGTGATCCGTTAAGCCAATCTACTTGGAAGTTTATAGAAACAATATCTT
>CANKGM010000159.1 GCA_947481355.1 Chitinophagaceae bacterium | reverse complement strand
TATTGCAGATTCTGTGGCAGGAGCAGAACGGGTTGCTGCTGCAGCCAAAAAAGCAGGCAAAAAATTAGTAATAGGCTATATCTTAAGGCATCATCCTTCTTGGATAAAATTTATTGAACTATCTCATCAGCTTGGTAAACCATTGGTGATGAGAATGAACCTGAATCAACAGAGTCAAGGGTATATGTGGGATGTGCATCGTAATCTTATGAATAGCCTTAGTCCAATAGTAGACTGTGGCGTACATTATATTGATGTGATGTGCCAAATGGTAAGATCAAAGCCCATTCAGGTAAGTGCCATAGGGGCAAGACTTACTGAAGAAATTCCAGCTGGGAATTATAATTATGGGCAACTTCAAATTCGTTTTGAAGATGGTTCAGTAGGTTGGTATGAAGCAGGGTGGGGACCAATGATTAGTGAGACTGCTTTTTTTGTGAAAGACGTAATTGGTCCGAAAGGTTGTGTATCTATTGTAGCTAAAGACGCTGGTGGAGCTGGAAAGTCATCTTCTATTGAAGCCCATACAAAAACAGAATCGTTGCGATTGCATCATGCTGATCTGAACGAAAAGAATGCATTTACGAAGCCTGATGAATGGATAGATTTAACTGACGAGCCAGATCATCAAGAGTTGTGTAATAGAGAACAAGCTTACTTCATGAAAGCAATTCTTGAAGACATCGATCTTACTGATCATGTTGAAGATGCAGTGAATAGTTTACGCATTGCATTTGCATGTGATGAAAGTGTAAGAACTGGCCAAGTGGTGAAGCTCTGAGTCTAGTAGCATAGTGTTTTGAGTATCTCTGTTAAAATTGACAGAAAGTAATTATTTACTCTGATTATAGATTATGATGTTGGATATTTGCAACACGTAAAACTTATTAATACTCAGTAGTTGAAAATAATAAATCTCGTACTGTTTTGGATTTTTTCTCTAAGTAGTCTGTCGATCAATGCTCAACAGCTTGAGACTTCTAAAAAGGCAGCTTTGCAGATTGATGATTCGAGTAAAATTCAGGCTGTGCATGCACAGAAAGATTTACTTGAAATCATTGGAGAATATATTCACCCCAAAAAAGCATCAGCCAAAGATCCTGAAAAAGCTCAGTTTTCTGCTGTTCCCGCTGCTGGCTATGCAATGCATACAGGATGGGCTGGATTAGTTACCGCTAATCTTGCCTTCTATACAAGCAAAAATTATTCAACGGATAAAAAGGTGTCAAGTATTGCCACAAACATCACCTATTCACAATATAAACAGTTGATGCTCCCAGTTCAAGCTAATATTTGGACAAACAAAAATAAGTTCAACATACTCTTAGATTGGCGATACATCAAATATCCATCAAAGGTGTTTGATCTTGGTTCTGACTCTAAGGAATCGAGTGGTTATCTAGTCGATTATCATGGTATTAAATTGCATCAAACTGTGTTGAAGTCTTTTGCGCCAAATTTTTATGCTGGACTTGGTTTTTATTATGATCGTTTATGGAATATAAATGAAGTTGATCCTCCAGCAAATAGTGTTACCTCTTTTCAGTCTTATGGATTTCAAAAAACAGTTACTGCTTCTGGTCCCGTACTTAAATTATTATATGATTCAAGGCTTAATACAATTAATCCACAAAATGGATTGCAAGCAAATATTACCTATAGGCCTAGCATAAAGACATTAGGAAGTGATAACAATTGGCAGTCTCTTCAGTTGGAATTTAGAAAATACCTGCATCCGTCTTCCAATTCAAAAAACATACTTGCCCTATGGAGTCATAATTGGTTTACACTTGGAGGTAAACCACCATATCTTATGTTGCCTAGTACTGGTTGGGATGACACGTATAATTCGGGGAGAGGCTATCTTCAAGGAAGATATAGGGCTCGAAATATGATTTACCTTGAATCTGAATATCGATTTCAAATTAGTTCAAATGGACTCATTGGTGGTGTAGTGTTTGTAAATGGTCAAACATTTTCTGAGCATATTTCTAGAGGATATCAGGGGTTCATTCCTGGCTATGGACTTGGCTTGCGAATTAAATTAAATAAATACTCAGGCGCAAATGTCTGTATCGATTATGGTTTCGGAAGAGATGGTTCTAGAGGTTTTGCTGTTAATTTAGGAGAATTGTTTTAGGGGCAATCTAGAAATCAAAATCTTGAAATATCTTTCCATTCTAAATAATAATAAAAATAGATATACAGATGGATTACAAAGCAGACTCAACTCGATATAGTAAGATGCCTTACCGCAGGTGTGGAAATAGCGGTTTGGTTTTGCCAGCTATTTCACTTGGACTTTGGCAAAATTTTGGACATGTAGATCTTCGTTCTACCTATGAGAATATACTGTATACGGCATTCGATTTAGGTATAACACATTTTGACTTAGCCAATAACTATGGTCCTCCTCCAGGTAGTGCAGAATCTAATTTTGGAGATATTTTGCAAAAGGGGTTTGGAACTTATCGTGATGAGATGATTATTTCAACCAAGGCTGGCTATACCATGTGGGATGGTCCGTATGGCGATTGGGGAAGTAAAAAATACCTTGTTTCAAGTCTTGATCAAAGTTTGAAGCGCATGAAGCTTGATTATGTTGATATATTTTATCATCATCGTCCTGATCCGAATACTCCACTTGAAGAAACCATGACTGCATTAGATTTGATAGTTCGTCAGGGAAAGGCATTGTATGTTGGTTTGTCAAACTATCCACCGGAACAAGCTCAAGAAGCATTTGATGTCTTAAGAAAATTAGGTACGCCATGCCTAATACACCAACCAAAGTATTCAATGTTAGTTAGAACACCTGAGGAAGGTTTGTTGGATGTATTAGGCAAAAATATGGTTGGATGTATTGCATTTTCACCACTAGCCCAAGGACTACTCACAGATAAATACTTGAACGGCATTCCTGCTGAATCTCGTGCAAGTAGAAATCCTTCATTGAGTCCAGATCAAATAACAAACGAAAAAGTATCTAGTATCAAAAAGCTCAATGATATTGCATCCAGCCGTGGACAAAAGCTAGTAGAAATGGCTATTGCGTGGTTATTAAAAGATGCACGTGTCACGTCTGTATTGATTGGTGCAAGTAAGGTATCTCATATTCATGATGCATATAATGCGCTTCAGAACACTGCTTTTACAGAAAGCGAGTTGTCTGAAATAAACAATGTATTAGCTGAAATAAATTGATTCATTCATCCTTGAAAAAGCAGTTATGAAGATTTTAATACTTGATGGGTTTACTCTTTTTCAAGATGACCTTTCACGTGAATTATTTTCTGAGTTAGGAGAAGTTATTTTTCGTGATAGAACAAGTAAAGATGAGCTATTTACACTTGATCAAGATGTTGAAGTAATCATTACAAACAAGTGTGTATTGGGAATAGAAGAGCTTGTTTACTTCAAACGTTTGAAGCTCGTAATGGTTTCTGCTACTGGCTATAATTGTGTAGATGTAAAAGCGTGTAAAGCGAAAATGATTCAGGTTTCAAATGTACCTAACTATGGAACTTACTCCGTTGCGCAACATGCTATGGCCATGTTATTGCATTATACCAATCATGTTGATGTACATGACCAATCTGTGCGAATTGGGTCTTGGTCTACTAATAAGGATTGGTGTTATACCTTAACTCCTATTAAGGAATTGCATGGAAAAACACTAGGTATTATCGGTATGGGTAATATTGGATCGTGTTTTGCTAGTATGGCAGAGAGTATGGGTATGATTATTAATTATCATCATACACGTGATTTAAATCTAGCGAATAGGCATTTCATGGAATTACACACATTGGCTAAAACATCTGATGTGATTAGTTTGCATTGTCCTTTGACTGACCAAACGGATAAAATTATTAATTCGATTTTCCTCAGTCATATGAAGTCAGATGCTATTTTGATAAATACATCTAGAGGGGGGCTGATTCATAATCTTGATTTGAGAGATGCTTTAGCGCAGAATGAAATAGCTGCAGCCTTGTTGGATGTATTAGATAAAGAGCCGCCTCCACCAGAGCATCCATTGGTTGGTCTACCAAATGCTATAATAACGCCGCATATTGCATGGATAAGTAAAGAAGCCAGAGAACGAATTTGTTCACGCATGTTACATATTTTAGAATCCTTTATTCAGGGTAAGCCTTTACATGCTGTAAATTAATTTTTTCTTATTTATTGTAAATTAGATGCCATCTTCAGAATAAATTATATGTGATATGACATGTAGATTTTATAGTATCTTAACTATTTTACTCTTAGCCTCTTTAGCTTCTCATTCTCAAGTTGAAGGATGTACTGATAAGGCTGCCATTAATTATGATCCTAAAGCAAACGCAAACAATGGGTCGTGTCGTTATGCTCCGACATTTATTATGCCAATTTTAAAATGTATTCAGCCTACTGTATTATCAGAAAATTCCGGAATGATATTTTGGGATAATCTACTTTGGCAGTTTAATGATGGCGGCGGTCTGCCAGTGCTTTATGCCATGGATACATTAACCAATTCGATTGTTCGAACAGTCAAGTTACAAGACGCGTATAATTTGGATTGGGAAGATATAGCACAAGATGAGTCATATATCTATGTTGGTGATTTTGGCAATAATTTAAATGGTGCAAGACCAAAATTTTTAATATATAAGATTTCAAAATCTGATTTGATTGGGAAAAATGGAAATTTTGTTGTTAAGCCTTCTATTATACAATTTACTTATGAGGATCAGCCAATGAGACCTGTAATTGTTCCAAGTAATACAACCGATTGGGATTGTGAGGCTATGATTTCATTTGAGAATAAATTATTCTTATTTACAAAGCAATGGAAAGGTAAAAAGACAGTTGTCTATGAATTGAGTAAGGAAACTGGATTTAACGTGGCGTTCAGAAAAGACAGCCTTGGGGTTGGTGGATTAATTACTGGTGCAGATATTCATGTTGAGCAAAAACGGATTGTCCTTACTGGATATACTATTTCAGGGGAACGATTTATTTATTTATTATATGATTTTAAAGGGAGCAATTTTTTTAGCGGTAATAAACGTAAGATTTCATTATTAGGTCCTCAACAAACTGAATCAGTGTCTTTTATAGACTCTAACAATATCTACATTGGTAGTGAATCATTTTCAATTTTGAAGCCGCGGCTCGAGTCCGTCAGTTTAAATGATTTTTTTTTAGGAAGGTGATTTAATTTGCTGTCAGCTTTAGTTTAAGGAATTTTCTTCCTTCTTACGACTTGAAGTATTTTTCTCTTTTGATTGCATCTTGACGATTTATAAATACTTCAAAGTAGACTAGCTTGAAAGGTATGTATGGTTTGATGGATTTTGTTAAACCATTATTATGTTGTGTTAGTCTTTTTTCGATGTCTTCGCAGTGCCCCTTGTAGTAATAATTGTGGTCAATGCTTTTTATAACATAGGCATAGAACATAGAAAAGCGATATGTATCCTCTC
>CANKGM010000158.1 GCA_947481355.1 Chitinophagaceae bacterium | reverse complement strand
CTGCGCTAAGGTGTCTTGAAAAGCAAAAAATCCTTCTGAGGCAGGAAAGGTTTCAACCGTATCCACTTTCCGTCCTATACTATCCATTAATTTAGACTTATAGGGACTAAAATTCACCCCTCCATGTACTAGTACGGAAAAATTAGGAAATAGATCTCCAATTTTCTTGCCTGTTTTTTCCATCAACCGGTCAAAATACATTTGCATCCAAGGGGGGATACCGCTAATAAGGGTCATATCCTGATCAATAGTTTCCTGAACGATTCGATCTAGCTTTGTTTCCCAATCTTCAACACAATTGGTCTCGTAAGAAGGTAACTGATTTTTTCTCAGGTATCCCGGGATATGGTGGTTTACGATACCACTTAACCTACCCGTTGGAATCCCTCCCACTCGGTCGAGTACAGGCGAACCGGACAAAAAGATCATTCTACCATCGGCAAAGCTGGCATTTCCAGATTCCGCTATATATAATAGTAGGGCATTCCGAGCGGTATTAATATGATTAGGGATTGAATCCTTGGTAATCGGTATATATTTAGCTCCAGAGGTTGTACCGGAGGTTTTAGCTAGGTAAATGGGCTTGCCGGGCCATAAAATATTTTGCTTGCCCTCCTTGATTTTGGCAATATAGGGGGCATATTTTTCATAATCTCGGATAGGAACTGCCTGTGTATAGCCTTTATAATCAAAAATTTCACCAAAATGGTGTTCCTTCCCAAATTCCGCCTTAGCGCCTTCAGACAGGAGGGATTTCAATATAATTTGCTGATCTTCCAGGGCTGTTTGAGAAGATTTTAGAAGTTTCCGCTGAATTACGCTGGCGAAAGGTTTAGCTAAATATGATTTGAATTTCATAGCTTGTAGCGCTGGTAGGAAACAAAGATAACCTCCTCTAAGCAAACCCGGCAAAACAAAGAAAGAAGATTTTTTTGCCTAAACTTTGGGAGAAGGTAAAATCTTCTTACCTTCGCACTCCTAAATTTTGGAATAATATGTTCGCAATTATTAAGATAGCTGGTCACCAATTTAAAGTTCAAGCAGGACAACTTTTGTATGTACCCCATATTGAAGGAAGTGTTGGAGACAAAATCAATATCCCTGAGGTATTGTTAATAGACAATGACGGAAAATTAACCGTTGGAAAAGATGTAAAAGAAAAAGTAAGCGCAGAAATCATCAGCGAAGTGCAAGGTGATAAAGTAATTGCTTTTAAAATGAAAAGAAGGAAAGGTTTCCGTAAAAAAATTGGACACCGTAAACTTTATACAAAGATCATGATCGACAGCATAGCCTGATCGGTATAATAGATTAACTCCATTAAAAATTTAAGTTATGGCACATAAGAAAGGCGAAGGAAGTGTTAAGAACGGCAGAGACTCACACAGCAAAAGACTTGGTATAAAAATCTTTGGCGGTCAAGCTGCAATTTCTGGAAACATCATCTTGAAGCAACGTGGCACACAATATCATCCTGGCAAAAATGTTGGTCTTGGAAAAGACTTTACCATTTTCGCAATTGCTGATGGTGTAGTGGAATTTAGAAAATCAAAGAATAATAAAACATTCGTTTCGGTAACTCCGGCAGTTGTTGCAGGTTAACACCAATGTGTATAAAAAATATTTTTGTAAATAACAAAAACTGTTTATACTTTTACGGTGTTATTCATTTTTCTAACCATTAAATTCTAAACAAAATGGCAACTGCAAAAAAAGCTGCTCCTAAGAAGGCTGCAAAAAAAGCTGCTCCTAAGAAAGCTGCAAAAAAAGCTGCTCCTAAAAAAGCTGCTAAGAAAGCTGCTCCTAAGAAAGCTGCAAAAAAAGCTGCTCCTAAGAAAGCTGCAAAAAAAGCTGCTCCTAAAAAAGCTGCTAAGAAAGCTGCTAAGAAGTAATCCTTCGTTAGAGCAAAAAATACAGGTCCCGCTTCGGCGGGACTTTTTTATTTTAATGAGTTTATGTCAATAATTTATTCGAAATTTATTCAATCTGAATTCATACATAAATAATGCTTGACAACTACGCAATAGCCGAACAGTTCTCCCTACTCAGCAAACTGATGGACATCCATCGAGAAAATGAATTCAAGGCGAAATCCTATGCCAGCGCGGCTTTTAGCATTGAAAAAGCTCCTGTTCAACTTGCTTCAATTCCACCATCCGAATTGTTTTCAGTGAAAGGCATTAGCGAATCAACTGGCAAAAAAATAATAGAAATTTTAGAAACAGGTAAACTCGAGGCACTTGATGCACTCATTCAAAAAACGCCTGAAGGCATTCTTGAGATGATGCAAATAAAAGGACTTGGTCCGAAAAAAGTTTCCACCATTTGGAAAGATATGGGCATTGAAAATATTGGTGAGCTACTCTATGCCTGCAATGAAAATCGACTTTTATTATACAAAGGATTTGGCGAGAAGACACAAAAAAATGTAGCAGATGCGATTGAATTTTATTTCAAACACCAAGGACATTTTCTGTATTCAGAAGTTGAATTGTATGCTCTTCATATTGATCAATTGCTCAAACAAGCATTCCCAAAAAATACCATTTTAGCATCTGGTGCATTCGCAAGACAGCTGCCAACTATCGAAAAATTAATGTGGATAACTGATGTTTCCATAGAAAATATAAAATTATTTTTCAGCTCTGGAAACTTCAACATAACAAATCAATCAGCAGAAAAAATTGAATGCGTTGGTGAAGAAAATGTAGCGATTGAAATCCTGTGCACTAACTCAACTAAGCTTCCAGAATTGCATTTTCGATTTTCATCAAGCGAAGAATTCATTGCACGATGGGAAAACGATTTTCCATTTAATCCATCAGGATATAATTCTGAAGAAGAAATTTTCAATGCTTCCACAATCCATTTTATTCCTACATTCTTAAGAGAAACTGCCGAAATAATTGATGTAGCAAAATTGAATCCTATCCCTCAATTGGTTCAAACATCGGATATTAAAGGGATCATTCATAGTCATAGCGACTGGAGTGATGGCAGCAATACGATTGAAGAAATGGCAGTAGAGTGTATACGAAGAGGCCTAGAATATCTAGTTATCAGTGATCACAGCAAGGTTGCTTTCTATGCAAACGGACTCAACGAAGAACGCGTAAAAGCACAACATCAATACGTTGACGAATTGAATCAAAAACTGGCTCCTTTTAGGATTTACAAGAGTATTGAGTGCGATATTCTAAATGATGGGGCACTTGACTACTCCAATCAATTTCTAAGCACATTCGACTTGGTAATCGCTTCTGTGCACTCTAACCTAAAAATGAGTGAAGAAAAAGCGATGCAAAGGCTGCTCACCGCCATCGAAAACCCCTTCACGAGCATACTTGGGCATCCTACTGGAAGACTACTTCTAAGTCGTAAGGGCTATCCTATTGACCATGATAAAATCATTGATGCCTGTGCGGCAAATGATGTGGTTATAGAGATTAATGCCCATCCTAGGAGACTTGATTTGGATTGGACATGGGTGAGTAAGGCACAAAGGAAGGGAGTTCTTCTATCCATCGACCCAGATGCGCATCATATTGATGGCTTTAACGATATACGGTACGGAGTTTTGGCTGCACAAAAAGGGGGACTAGTTGCAGAAAATAACCTGAGCAGTTTTTCTAAAGACGAATTTGAACGCTTTTTAGTTAAGCAGCATGCGAAACGATAAGTTAGCCTTGTAGTTTCTTGACTTCATCCCATATAGCATCCATTTCAGCTAAATTTAAATCAGTCATCTGCTGTCCTTTGGCTGAAACTATTTTTTCCATCGCTTGGAAACGATCCATAAACTTTCTATTGGTCTTTGCTAATGCATTATCAGGATCGATATTCAAAAACCGAGCATAATTGATTACTGAAAATAACAAGTCCCCTCCCTCATCTTCCATCTTCTCTTGTAAACTCTTATCCGCTGGTTCAGCCTCAGCATTTTTTACAGCCTCTTGCACTTCATCCGATTCTTCTAGTACCTTTTCCCAGACTTGTTCTTTGTTTTCCCATTCAAATCCAACTTGCTTGGCTTTTTCCTGTAAGCGCATCGCTTGAACCATGGGAGGAAGAGATCGGGGCACCCCGCTTAAAATGGAAGTCTTGCCTTCTTTTAGTTTTAGGTTTTCCCAATTTCGTTTAACGTCCTCTTCATCCTGCACCAACACATCACCATAAATATGAGGATGCCTGTAGATTAATTTTTGTCGGACGGCTTCCATTACATCCTGAATGGTAAATTGTTTTTGTTCTGTTGCAATTTTAGCATAGAACAAAATATGAAGCAATACATCGCCGAGTTCTTCTTTAATGCCATCCCAATCGTTCGAAGTGATCGCATCAGCTAATTCATGGCATTCTTCTATAGTGAGCTGGCGAAGGCTTTGAATGGTCTGCTTTCGATCCCAGGGGCATTTCTCTCGAAGTTCATCAAGCACTTGCTGTAAGGCAGAAAAGGAATAAATGGATTCCGGACTCATAATTTCAAAAGTATAAATAACAAGTAAAATAAAAATAGCAAGAATATAGAAAGCACAGCAAAGACTAAAAACGAGAGGTAGTAACCTAGTGCACTAGCTCGTTTCAGTCCATAAAAATTCTTTAATGCCTTATACCCATATAGTATAACCCCAATAAAAACTACAAATCCGAAAATACCTGGAACATCCATTTGAATGAAAGAAATCAACTTGACTACTATAAAATAAAACAGCAATGCAATGAAGCTAAATACATAGAGATGCAATAAAAAAACTCCGTGGACTGCATAACCTAAATTTTTTCTTCTAAAAAAGAACAGCCTCAAGACAAATGCTAATAAAGGAAGTGAAATAAACAACAATGTTGGGAAACTATGCATAAACTTTGACAACTGTTCTACCCAAGCTTCTTGTAGATCTTTCTTAAAATATTGCTTAGCTCTAATGGTTTTCCGCTCCCAGAATGATTCCATCAATCCAGCTTTTGCAGAATCAGGGAGTGATTTTTGGTATTTCTCATAATCCGTTTCTGTTTCAAATGTAGTATCCTTGGTAATGAACGAAGAATCCCCTGCGTCTAATTTAAACACTACATCGTTCAAAGAAGTGACAGTGTCTTTCAATTTATTAAATTGATCAATATCATTCAAGTTATACAGCGTATCAGCTTTATTGGATATGATAAACCCTTTGGTAAATGAAAGGTGTGCATTGTCTTTATGTAATTGAGTGTACTTGTCAAATAATTCCTCTTTCGACATGGCATTAATGATGTCTGATTTTTTTTCAGGTACTGTGATGAAGAAAGAGTAAAACAAGAAGAAAAAAAGCGCAGAAGTAAACACATACATTCTCACTGGATGTAAATAGGATGACCTCTTTCCTGCAATGAACTCTGCAGTTAAAAATCCAGGCTTTTTGATAAGCAGTTTGACTGTTGAAAAGAATTTTCCATCAAAATGAGTTAGATCATGAATCACATCATGCAAAAGGTCTTTTATAG
>CANKGM010000157.1 GCA_947481355.1 Chitinophagaceae bacterium | reverse complement strand
TCTTCCCATACCGAACAGAGTAGTTAAGCCCCTCATGGCCGATGGTACTGGGATTCGTCCCGGGAGAGTAGGTAGGTGCCATATTTATTAAACCCTGATCTTTTAGATCGGGGTTTTTTTTTGTTCTTTTACTACATTAAACTAGTTTCCCCTCTCATCTGCTACCACCTTCATAATCATGAACTGCTTTTCTCTTCTTTTCATTTGCCTAACTCAGCTACTTGCTTTCTTTAGTAGTCAACCAGCATTTCTTTCCAACGAGGTCTACACCCAAAAATCATTTGTTTTAGATGGGAATGCTCAAGGAACTACCTATACTATTAAGTACATTTCTACCGATAGTGTTCTTGCAAAGTTTGAAATTGATAGTATTCTTAATGGTATTGATCAATCACTTTCACTTTATAATCCACACTCCTTAATTTCGTTATTTAATAAAAGTACTATTGGGATTAAGTTTGATCAACATTTATTTAATGTAGTCTCTCGTGCAATTCAGACATATAGGATTTCTGAAGGGGCATTTGATATCACCTGTAAGCCATTATCGTTGTTGTGGGGATTTGGTAAAGAGGCTAATTCATTGCCTTCCAAAGAAAAAATCACTTCCGCTTTATTATCCGTCGGGTCAAATAAACTAATTTTTCGAAATGATAGCTTGATTAAATTATTGCCAAACGTCCTGATCGACTGTGATGGAATAGCTCAAGGTTATTCAGTGGATGTACTCTTTGAATTCATGCTCCACAAAGGACTTTCAAACTTTATTGTTGAACTTGGTGGGGAAATTAGAACTGCTGGTTTTAATTTAAATAATCTACCCTGGGTAATTGGTATAGAAAACCCAAACCTATCTTACGACAATGAATTTATGGTGACAGAAAAAGTGGCCCTTTCTTGTAAGGCGATTACCACATCAGGGAGCTATAGAAAATTTAAAAAAATTGGCAATCAGTATTTTAGTCACATAATCGACCCTGTTCAAGGTCATCCTGTTAACAATGGAATAATATCCGTTTCTGTTATTGCAAATGATGCTATCACAGCAGATGCATTGGATAATGCATTTATGGTAATGGGAATTGAAAAGTCATTTGCATTTCAAAAAAATATCCGAGATGTTGGTTTTTTTATTTTGTATCAAAAAAAAGATGGAACTATCGCAGATACTTCAAATGCATTTTTTAAGTCTTATTTAAAATAGCGTATCAGGAGCACAATGACTTCCAATACGCTATTTAAAGTTCAGATTATGAACTCCTGTTTTTCTTTAGCTTCTTCTGCTAGATCCGAATCCATTACCACTTCTGTTTTCTTGAGGTCTTGCTTGATTTACGACCAACTTTCTTCCAGATGATTCTGTTTCATGTAGAGCAGCAATTGCTTTAAGTGCATCTTCCTCATTTGGCATTTCGACAAATCCAAAGCCCTTGCTTCTACCTGACTCTCTGTCCATAATAATTTTTGCCGATGAAACTTCTCCGAATGGTGTAAAAAGATTGGAGAGTTCTTGATCGGAAAAATTAAAATTCATATTACCTACATAAATGTTCATGGAACTTGTTTTAAATTGTGATGTTTTTTTTGGATGATTAAAAGCAATTATAGTTTAATCTTTTAATTAGCTTTCATCTAAAGGTAGGTGAAATTAATAGAGGACCAACTTCTCTTTTTTCTATTTTTTGTCGAAAATCATCTCTTTCAGTCCATTATCTCGTTCATAAATATCTCTTCTAAAGTTCAAAAGCCCTTTTTGATCTACGAATGAAGTCAGGTAAATTATATATACGGGAATCGATTTTTTGAGTACAACATATTTCTCCTTTCCGCCATGAAGAGATTCATCAATTTTTTCTTCAGTCCAAGTTGGGTCGGCGTCTAATAAAAATTTAATCATTTTCATTGGCTCTGAAATTCTGATGCAACCATGACTAAAGGTTCTTCTCTCTAGTTTGAAAAGACCTTTTGATGGAGTATCATGTAAATATATATTATAGATATTCGGGAAAAGGAATTTTACCAAGCCCAATGAATTTTCTGGACCAGGAAGTTGTCGTATTTGACCATCTACCCATTCCATCTTATTTATAGATAAGTAGTTCGGATTTTTTTTAATAGCAGGAATAATTTCTTTTTTGATTATACTCTCTGGTACGTTCCAAAAAGGACTAAAAACAATATATTTCATATCCCCTTTGAAAATCATAGTTTTATTTGTTTCTTTTCCTACAACAACATTGCACTGAAAAATAAGAGAATCCTTCTTGAAAGCTTCTAGGGTGAATTCTGGTATGTTAACAATGATATGATCCTGGTCGGTTTCATTTGGCAACCATTTGCAACGTTCCATGTTGATAATGATTGTTTTTATCCTTTCCTCTATGGGTATATTGATTTCATCTTTAATATTTTGTCCAATTATGCCATCAGCAGTTAATCCATGTCTATCTTGGAATTTTTTTATACCATCGGAAAGAGTTAGATCGAGCAAACTACTGCCATTATCTTTTTCTATATCTCCTAACAGGTAAAGCCTTTTTCTTACTAATGAAATTGTGTATGATGTGTCACCAATATGTAAAGGTTTTTTCTCAAAAGGAATTCTTTCCCAAGGTGTATTTTTTTCAATAATTGAGTAGGCCTTAAGCTTTTCTTGTAATTGCAGATACTCTGGGTACATCTGTTTGTCTATTTCATTTGTTTCACCATGTAATAAGGACTTTAGCAGAGTATCATAGTTTATTTTTTTTCTTGGTATGAACCATTCATTTGCTTTACTGTCTTTTTCAGTTAGTCCGGCAAGAACACTATTTGCGTATGATAGGTATTGGCAAGTAATCATCAATTCTCTTGCGGTAATGTTTCCGTTATATTCGCTCTCCATCATTTTTTTGTATTCTTCTAAATATGGAGCTTGATATGGTATGCCATGATCGATTAGTTGAATAATTCGATTATGCAGGATATTCGTTTGTTCAATTAGTTCTTGTTGCTTATGCCAGGCATAAGTAAACCTTCTGTTTGAATAAAAGATTATTAGTTCTTTTTTTAAATCATTAAAGGATGGGTGGAATTCGATAAATCGCTCAATCCAACTGCTATCAAATTCTCTGCTAATTGAATTATTGAAATTGCCTGCAAGTTCACTATTTGGCATAGAGTCAGCTAGTATGATGGACTTAATTTCAAATCTACCGCTTTCAGGTTTTTGGTTGCTGTTGCAGGCATGAATGGCAAATAGTAAAAATATCGCAAATGCAGGATGCATACATGAAGGTATGACCTGTTGATTTATTATTATCTGATTCAATCAATCAAAATGGTATTAGTAGTAAAAGGCATTTTATAAAAAAAGCCTCCCTTGTGAGGAGGCTTTTTTCTGGAATTTATTTTATATTATTCCGAAACGATTTCAAGTGAAACTTCTGTTTCATTTCCGTTTCCGAAATCAACTTTGGCTTTGTATGTGCCTAGTTCTTTTATTTCATCTAGAAGTTGAATACGTCTGCGGTCAATCTCGTAGCCTTTTTGTTCCCTTATTGCTCTAGCAACCTGAACATTGGTTACACTACCAAAGATTTTACCCGTTGTTCCAGTTTTAGCTCCTATTTTCAAGGTGCCATCCTGTAATGCAGCAATCACTTTATTGATTTCTGCAAGCATTTTGTCTTCTTTCTTTTTCAATTGTTTAAGACGCTCTTCAAGTTGTTTCAAGTTTGAAGGGGAAGCCTCAACAGCCATTTTTTTAGGAATCAGAAAATTACGGGCATACCCATTTTTTACTGTTACTACTTCATTTGAACCGCCAAGATTGTTTACGTCTTGAATTAAAATAATTTGCATAATTTTTTTTTAAAAGTTTTACCAACTCCAATCCTGATTACTCAAGACTGTCTCACCAACGGGTGATTAGGTCAGAGGTTCTACTTCAACAAATCAGTTACATAAGGTAACAAGGCCATCTGACGTCCACGTTTAATGGCTTCAGAAACCTTACGTTGATATTTCAAAGAGTTTCCTGTGATACGACGAGGAAGCATTTTCCCTTGTTCGTTCAGAAACTTCTTAAGAAATTCTCCGTCTTTGTAATCGATGTAGCGGATACCATATTTCTTAAAGCGGCAGAATTTTTTTCTGGGCTTTTCGGTTTTGATCGCCGTAAGGTACTTGATGTCATTTGCTTTTGCCATGATATTATCCCTCCACTGCTTTTTCGGTTCCGGTAGATACACCACTTCTCTTTTTAATGTTATACTCGACGGCGTACTTATCGAGTTTGATAACAATGTGACGGAGTACCTGCTCGTCACGCAGTAGCTGAATCTTCAGCTTTTCATTCATGTCGGATGGCGCTACATATTCCACTACCCAGTAGATTCCCGTAGTCTTCTTCTGGATGGGGTAGGCCAGTGATTTCAACCCCCAGGGGTTGCTGTGTACAATTTCACCAGAATTAGATTTGATGAAATCGACAAATTTCTTCTGAGCTGCTTTAAATTCCTCTTCACTCAGAACAGGGGTAAAAATCACCATCAATTCATAATTTTGCATAAACCCTGTATTTTTTTTGATTTGATAATGGGGTGCGAAGGTAAGTATTTTAGGCTATTTGAGGCCAAGAAATATTCTTTTTTTCTAATTTAATGATGAAATTCTTTCTTTTTAGCTGTGTCATCCTGTCAGCGCATCACTTATGGCATCCATTTTGACCTCCTATTGAAAATTATTCTTATGCAAAAAGGCCAAATCCGTGTTCAAACGGAGAACATTTTCCCCATTATTAAGAAATTCTTATACAGTGAGCATGATATCTTTCTTAGAGAGTTGATCGCTAATGCAGTCGACGCTACCCAAAAATTGAAAACATATGCTTCCACCGGTGAAGCAACCGGGGAATTGGGGGAGTTGCGAATTGACATTGTTTTGGATAAAGAGGCTAAAACGCTAACTATTTCTGACAGAGGAATTGGTATGACTGGAGAAGAAGTAGACAAATACATCAATCAAGTCGCTTTTTCAAGTGCTGAGGAGTTTTTGCAAAAATACAAGGGTCAAAATGAAGCCAATATAATAGGGCATTTCGGACTCGGTTTTTACAGTGGATTTATGGTGAGTGAAAAAGTAGACTTGCATACCCTATCTTATAAAGCGGGAAGTGAAGCGGTAATCTGGGAGTGCGACGGAAGCCCTGAATATGCGCTACAACCAAAAGAGAAAAATGAACGAGGTACGTCAATTACGCTTCACATCAATAGTGAAAGTGAAGAGTTTTTGGATGCATTTCGTATCAAAAATATCCTAGAAAAATTCTGTAAGTTTTTACCTGTTCCTATCTTTTTTGAAGACAAACAGATTAATACTACATCCCCTGCATGGGTAAAAAAACCAGCAGAATTGACCCCAAAGGATTACGAAGAATTTTACAAATTATTATATCCTTATAATGAGACTCCTTTGTTTTGGATTCATCTTAATGTTGATTATCCTTTC